>CABRZY010000126.1 GCA_902475475.1 uncultured Collinsella sp. | reverse complement strand
CAGCAGCCTGCTCGGCGGCCGGCGTCTCCTGCCCCAGCTCGGTTGCAGGCTCGGACGTGGGCTCCGGCTCGCCAAACGGCAGTGAGGGCTGTACCACACCGCCCGGAAGCTTGGCCTCAACCTTGGGCTCGCCCAGCAACTTGCCGCGACGGCGACGGGCCGGCTTCTCGGCCTCGCGCGCGGCCTCGGCAGCCGCTTCGCGTGCCTTCTCGGCAACAAACGCCGCAGCCGAGGTATCGAGCTGCACCGTTGCGTGCGTGCGGGCGGGCGCGGCGACCTCGCCGGCATGCATCACGATGACGCCGCAGGTGCTCGTCTTAACAAACTCGACCATCTTGGGATCGGTGAAGCCGGTCACGTCGTTGACGATCGAGGCGCCGCAGCGCACGGCCGCCTTGGCAACCGCTACATGACGCGTGTCGATCGAGACGATGGCGCCCTCCTTGGCCAGCGCGCGCACCACGGGCAGCACGCGGCGAGCCTCCTCATCGGGGTTGACCGGGGTAAAACCAGGGCGCGTGGACTCGCCGCCCACGTCGATGATGTCGGCGCCGGCGTCGAGCATCACCAGGCCGTACTCGATGGCGGCATCGGGGTCGAAGTGCTCTCCGCCATCGCTGAACGAATCGGGCGTCACGTTGAGGACGCCCATGATGCGCGGACGGTCAAAGCTGAGCTCGTACTTTCCGCACCGCCATGTCTTGCTGTCGTTCGCCATGAACATCCTCCTAAAATGCCCACGCCGCCGAGCTTGGGGAGCTGGCGGCGGGGTCGCTTTGCACTCAGTCTTTCTATTGTATCCGCGCGCGCGGGCTAGAACGCAAACGCGGCCGCGATGTCGCAAGAAATCAGCAGGTCGGCATTTGCATCCTGATCGGTGGGAGCAAGGTTGCATATGGCCAGCGTATCGCCGGTAAAGTAACGCGTAAGGCCTGCCGCCGGATACACCACGAGCGAGGTCCCGCCCACAATGAGGGCATCGGCCGCGGCGATGGCGGCAACGGCACCGGTCAGCACGTGCTCGTCGAGCGGCTCCTCGTAGAGCACTACATCGGGCTTGATGCGGCCGCCGCACGCGGGGCACGCGGGCACGCCCGCGGTATCCTCGTGCTCGCGCGAGCAAATCCACTCGGCGCTATAGACCGCGCCGCACGACTGGCAAATGTTGCGATGGACCGATCCGTGCAGCTCAAACACTCGCTGTGAGCCGGCCATCTGATGCAGGCCGTCGATATTTTGTGTCACCACGGCATTTAGCTTGCCGGCGCGCTCCAGCTCGGCCAGCTTGGTGTGGCAGCGGTTGGGCTTGGCGCCAAGCGCGATCATCTTGGTGCGGTAAAAGTCGAAGAACTCGGCAGGATGCGCCTCGTAAAAGCTATGCGACAGCATGGTCTCGGGCGGATAGGCAAACTGCTGGTGATACAGGCCGTCCACGCTGCGGAAATCGGGAATGCCACTTGCCGTGGAAACGCCAGCGCCGCCAAAGAAGACCACGCGCTTATGGGTGCCGAACAGCTCCGCCAGCGCGGCGGAGGCCTGCTTGGGATCCGTTATTGCCTGCGTCATATGAGTCCTCCGTCCTTGTTGGTCGGGCAGCGTCGGGCGATGTCCCAGCATGCGGCCTTTGGGTCAGCACGCGCGGTGCCCACCACCGCCCCTGTTGCGCTAATCTTAAGCCTGCCAACCCCGTCGAAAGGACACCATGCCTCAGACTTACACTTTCGCCTCGTGGAACGTAAACGGCCTGCGCGCCGTGCTCAAAAAGGACCCGAGCTTTATCCAGATCGCGCAAGAACTCGACGTCGATATCCTGGCGTTGCAAGAGACCAAGCTGCAGGAGGGCCAGGTCGATATTGACCTACCCGGCTATCACCAAACCTGGAGCTACGCCGAGCGTAAAGGCTATTCGGGCACTGCGGTCTTTAGCCGCCAGGAACCGCTGCGCGTGCTGCACGCCGACGCACTGCTACCCTACGCCGGCGAGAACGAGGCGGCCGAGCTCGTCGCCCAAGCCGCAACCGAGGGCCGCGTCTGTGCGCTCGAGTTCGACAAGTTTTGGTTTGTCGACGTCTATACGCCCAACGCGCAAAATGAGCTCGCGCGCATCGACGTGCGTATGGCCTGGGACGATGCCTATCGCGGCTTTTTGAGCGCACTTGAGCGCGAGACCGGCAAGCCCGTCGTAACCTGCGGCGACTTTAACGTGGCGCACGAGGAGATCGACCTTAAGAACCCCAAGTCCAACCGCGGCAACGCCGGTTTTTCGGACGAGGAGCGCGGCAAGTTTACCGAACTGCTCAACGCCGGGTTTACCGATACCTGGCGCGCGGCAAACCCCGACGTCGAGGGCGTCTACAGCTGGTGGAGCTACCGCTTTAATGCCCGCAAGAACAACGCAGGCTGGCGCATCGACTACTTCCTGGTAAGCGACGCAATCGCCGACAACGTACGCGACACCGGCATCCGCGGCGACATCTTCGGCAGCGACCACTGCCCCGTCACCCTCACGCTAGAGCTCTAGCCCCCAAATGATCCCCCGGGGACGAAGGAATACAGATCACTTTTGCCCGCGCAAGGGCGCCCGCGTGACCCCGTCCGCCACGAAACCAGCCCATCTACTACGTTTAAGCCACTACCCTCAACCACAGCGAACAACGCAAAAAGAAAACCGCAGGTAGAAAGCCTGCGGTTTTTCATAAAACGCGGTCATGGTCGGGGGTATCAAGCTAAACGTAGTAGATGGGCCAGTTTCGTGGCAAGCGCCGTCAACTGATTTCCTGGGGACATCTGGAGACGGAAGAAAATGGATCAATTTGGCTCTCTGGGGGCCACGATGCCCGTCTTATCAGCCGGCCATTTTAAAACTATGCCGGTTTACGGGGCTGAATCGCGAACCCCCAGCCATGCGCAATTCCGTAATAATAAAACCGCAGGTAAACGGCTTGCTCTATTTTGAAAAAAGCCGGTATGGTCGGCCTGCGCCAATCTAGCCCCGTAAACCGGCATAGTTTTAAAATGGCACTTCGGCAGTATTGATTCCCGCTCCGACGCAACCAGCCTTACAGCCCGTATTTCACGACGACACGGTTAATGCGGCGACACCAGGGCTTGTACAGGGCGACCAAGAACACGCAGGTCGCGAGGCCGTGTGTGATATCGAACGGCACCGCCGTGGCAAGACGCGCCACGGCACCCGCCCAGGTAAGCGGCTGCACAAAACCAATGATGTCATACGCGTTGATCACGACGCCATAGAGCAGGCCCGACGCAAAGCCGTACGCCAGCAGTGCTGGCATGCGCACGGTGCCGTCGGCGCGGTCGAACGCACCCGCGTACGTCAGCGCACCGCCAACGTATCCCACGAGCCCCCAGGCATACATCTGCCACGGCGTCCACATGCCCTGCCCAAAAAAGAAATTGCTGGTCAGCGCCGCCAACGCACCGACCATAAAGCCGTTACGACGACCGAGTGTCGCCCCGGCGATAATGGCGATGGCACTCACGGGTTTAAAGTCGGGAATGGGCCCAAACAGGATGCGCCCCGCCGCCGCCAGCGCCGCCAGCACCAGCGTGGGCATAATCTGGCGCAAACCCGGACGAGATGCCTCGTAACCCGCAAAGAACAGTGCAAGCACCAGCGCCACCACGACAAGCATGGCAAGCGCCGCCTGCTCAACGCCCGCCAGCAACGCCGCTGCCATCACCGCCGGCACCGCCAACAACAGCGGGATCTCCAGTTTTGTGAGTAAACGCGAGAAACGACAGTCCGTCATCCCATCACGCCCTATAGAACACGTTGTCGGCAAAGAAGTCGGCCGGGGGCTCCATGCAGGCAATCTCGCCGTCAAACATCATGGCGACGTCGTCGGCTACCTGCTCGGCAAAGTCCAAATCGTGCGTAGCCATGATGACGGTGCCGCCAGCCTTCGCATGGTCACGCAGGGCGCGGGCGATGATGCGGCGGCTCTCCAGGTCAAGGCCCTTCGTGGGCTCGTCAAGCAGCAGCAGCTCGGGGCCGATCAGCAGCAGCTTTGCCAGCGCAAGCAGCTGGCGCTGTCCGCCCGAGAGGTCGTAAGGGTGGCGCGTCTCCAGGCCGTCCAATCCCAGTTGCGCCGCACGCTCCCGCGCCAAGTTCTCGTCATATCCGCAGGTCGAGGCCCATTCCATCAGCTCGTCGCGCACCGTCTCGGCAACCAGCAATGCTTTGGGATTCTGAGGCAGCAGCGCCGCCGAGGCCGCTCCGCGCACCATGCGGCCGCGCTGCAGCTTGGCGGTCTTCGCCAGCACCGAGAGCATCGTCGACTTACCGCATCCGTTGCCGCCCACGATCGCATGCACCGCACTGGCCGAAAACGCAACGTCGAGCCCGCGCAGCACCCAACCGCCCGCGCGATCGTAGCGAAACCAGCCTTCCGACAGGGTGGTAGCCGACCCGCCGTGCATTTTTTGGAGTATTCTGCTTCCATCCGTGCGCGGGAAGGCTTCCGAGCCGTTCTCGAGCGACGTTTGCGCCACAAATTCGGACGATTTGTCCAATTCTGAACTTTTTTTCGCGCTCGATACGTCCCCGGGCGGCTCCAGAGAGCCCAAATTGTCCTCACACCTGCTGAATACTCCGTTTTTTGCACATCGGATGGCACCCCACCCCAACATCTCATCGGAAAACAGCGATTCTCGGCGTCCCAAAGAAGCCATATCCGCCACCTCGCGCACGCGACCGCCCTCAATCCGGTACGCACGCGTCGCATACTCGAGCATCGGCCGCGGTTGATGCGTAGCCACAACAACCGTGCAGCCCAGCTCACGGTTCACGCGAAACAGCGCGTGCAGAAAATTCTTCTCGGCAACGGGATCGAGCTGAGACGTGGGCTCGTCGAGTAGCAGCACACGCGGACGCAGCGCCAGGACGGCGGCAAGCGACAGCAGCTGCTTGCGGCCACCCGAAAGCGTGTCGGTATCGCGATGAAGCCAGTCCTCCAGACCAAAGAAATAGCTGGTCTCGGCAACACGGCGGCGCATCTCGTCGCGCGACACGCCCAGATTCTCTAGGCCAAACGCCATCTCGTGCCACACGGTCTCGCACACAATCTGGTTCTCGGGATCCTGGAACACATAGCCCACGCGCTCCGCCGATGCCCGCGCGTCCATGTCGGCAACGTTCTCGCCCAGCACGCGCAGTTCGCCAGTGCGCTCGCCCGCCGGCGCGATCTCGGGCTTGAGCAGCGACAGCAGCGTCGACTTACCCGATCCGGTACCGCCAACAAGCAACGCAAATGCACCTTGGGGAACAGACCAGTCGAGCCCCTCGAGCACCGCAGCATCAGCATCGGGGTAGGCAAAGCTCAGGCTCCGCACCTCAATCGCCGGCATATCCGGGCCGCACGCCGCGCCCAACAC
>CABRZY010000125.1 GCA_902475475.1 uncultured Collinsella sp. | reverse complement strand
GCGCTTCAGATAAAAAGAGGGAGCGCCGCGCACAACGCGACACTCCCCTAGCGATTCAAGAGAATCTATTAGGCCTCGAGAGCCTTCTTGGCGATGGTAGCCAGCTCGTTGAAGGACTCGATGTCCTCGTAAGCCATCTGAGCCAGGACCTTGCGGTCGAGCTCGATGCCGGCAACCTTCAGGCCGTGCATGAACTGAGAGTAAGAGATGTCGTTCAGGCGAGCAGCAGCGTTGATACGGGTGATCCAGAGAGAACGGATCTCGCGCTTCTTGTTGCGGCGATCACGATACTGATACTGCAGGGAGTGCTGGACCTGCTCTTTAGCATGCTTGTAAGTACGCGAAGCGGCACCGTAGTAACCCTTCGCACGGTGCATAACGGTACGGCGCTTCTTCTTGGCGGCAACAGCGCGCTTAATACGTGCCATGTTCTATCAACTCCTAGACGGTAAAACGAAAAACGGGAACGCGAACTTAGGCGAGACGCGACTTGATGACCTTGCGGTCGGCAGCGGCGATCTCGGTCTCCTGACGGAAGCCACGCTTACGCTTGGTGGACTTCTTGCTCAGGATGTGGCTCTTGAAAGCCTTGGCGCGCATAAGCTTGCCGGTACCAGTCTTGCGGAAACGCTTCTTGGTGCCGCTGTGGGACTTCATCTTAGGCATGAAATACTCCTTAATCGGTTACAGAACACTAGTTACTTAGTATCGCTTGCCGCTTTATCCTCATCGAAGGCGCCCTTAATCGGGGCGAGCAGCATAAGCATGTTACGGCCTTCCATCTTAGGCTTGGACTCGACCGTAGCGTAAGGCTTGAGATCCTCGGCGAGACGCTCGAGAACGTTAAGGCCCTGCTCCGGGTGAGCCATCTCACGGCCGCGGAACATGATGGTGATCTTAACGCGTGCGCCCTTCTTGAGGAAACGCAGAACGTGGCCCTTCTTGGTCTCGTAATCGCCAACGTCAATCTTGGGTCGGAACTTCATTTCCTTGACCTCGACCTTGGACTGGTTCTTACGAGCGGCCTTGGCCTTCATGGCCTGCTGGTACTTGAACTTACCATAGTCCATGACCTTGCAGACCGGCGGCTCCGCGTTGGGAGCGATCTCGACCAGGTCGAGACCCTGATCGTCAGCAACGCGCTGGGCATCGCGGATAGCGAACAGGCCGAGCTGAGAGCCATCGACGCCAATCAAACGGCACGAAGATGCGGTGATCTCGTCGTTGATGCGGGTGTCATCAGACTTAGCTATTTTCCCTACCTCCATTCATAAAAAAATAACCCGGCGCTTCTTTGCAACCAGGTCGTACACATAGACATCCTCGGTATGAGGAAGGGAATCTAGGTTGTATGACCAGTCAGCTGCTCATTGGCGCCAAAAGGTGGGAACCCTCGGGTTCCTCTTTAGGGCATTGCGGGAACAACGCCTTGCGAATAATAACACGTACAGCGCGTTATCACATTACGTACACGAAAAAGGGGCCTTGACCCCCTTGAACGCTCACTTGCATGTATGGTGCCCGAGGCGAGACTCGAACTCGCACGTTGTTGCCAACGGTGGATTTTGAGTCCACTGCGTCTGCCAATTCCGCCACTCGGGCACGTAATGCGTGAGTTAGTTTATCACAGCTTTCTGTTGATTAGTCCGAAAATGGAACTTCGAGCATTTCGATAAGCTCAACCTTGCGCAACATCTCCCGCTTACGACATCCACGCCCATCAACCGAGGCCTCGCCCATCTGGTTGTCATAGGGATCCTCGCGCATGCCATCGAAAGCAGGCACAAATTCAGCCTGGAATCGATTGTTGGCCACCATACGCCACGGGTCGAGGTTGCCAAAGTAGTGCTGGCGACGCCACTCCTCCCCCATCCTGCGCGCCGAGGAACCGAACGATACGTCGGCGTTAAGCCAACCGGTCTGGGGTGTGTAGAACTCGGCCCAATCGTGCGGCCCCACCGAATCGGGAGCAACATACAGGCCGCTCTGCCAACGGGCAGGCACGCCCGCGATGCGGCACATGGTGATAAACGTGAGCGCCATAACGCCGCAATCGCCGCGTAAAGAATGCGCACAGTCGTCGGCAATAGATCCCAAAAGCAGGTACGGTGGCTGATAGCGATAGTCGATATGCTGTGTCAGGTAATCATAGATAGCACGAGCGCGATCGAGCGGATCCTCGAACCCGTCAACAACACGCTCCGTCAACTGTCGCAGGTACGGCGTAAACGCAATGTGCGGACGGTCCTCGGAAGTGTCCACGGGCAGCGGCGTGTCCATGCACGTATGCGATGGGAGCGCGCCACCATAGATATCGCAATAGGCGGCATCTATGTGATAGCGATAGGTCACCGAGAATGAATGTTCAGTCGAAGATGTCCAAGAGGCAGTACGAGCCGAAACGTTTTCAGAGGCAACGGTACCCCCCGACGTCATATCGAGAACCTCGATTTGAGACTGTTGACGGCAGGCGGCGGCAACGGGTAGCCACGCGCGAACAGCCTCTCCCTGCAGAGCCCCGGGGACAGACACGGATGCCTTAAGCGTGATGACGCGAGCCAACCCGTTTTGCGACTCCATCTCCCTGAGCATCTGGTTACGCAGCGCGATGCCGTCCGTAGAATCGGGACGCAGGCCCGGAACCTCCTTGGGGTACACGCGAAGCGAATCGAGGAAGTTGTCGAGAACAAACAGCGCGCCATCGATAAAGCGCCAGTCAATTCGCTTACGGTTAATCAGGTCATCAAACTGCTCTTCGGTAAACTCAGGCCACTCCTCGCGAATCATCGCAATGGCTCGATCACGCGACACCGAAAAATGAAGCGGCGTCTCGAGCATGCGATACCGCTCGGCACGAACACAAGCAGCCAGCGAAGGCTCAGGGTTCTGCTCCAAAAGGCGATCGCAGGCAGCAACAGCCTGCGTCAAATAGCCGGCATCCTTGAGACGAAGAACCTCGGGCGGCAGTCCAATATCGAGATGACGAAAATCATCACAGCAAACATCAACAGAGCAACCAACAGGGCCCTCGTCAATAACCTTCCCATCCGAAGGCAGCACATCAATAACAGCCATACCAAACTCCAAGTCATTAGAACTCTTGAAGCACATTGTAGCGAGATAAAAAAGAAAGCCCCAATAAAGGAACCCTCAACACCGATAAACGGTACCCATAAAAATGAATTCCGCCCAGTAACCCTGTAGCGAGTTAACGAAGGAGGCCCCGTTTCCCCGGAGCTGATTCCGTCGCGCGACTTCTGGCGAAGCCAGGTGAGCGCGAGGGAAACAGCGTAGGGGAACCGGGGCCTCCGGCGGGAAGTTAAACCGCTACTTACGCCTTGTTGACGGAGCCAAACTCCTCCATGAGCTCCTTGGTGCGGGCAACGATGTTGTCGCGACCAGGCTTGAGGAGCTTGCGGGGGTCAAAGCCCTTGCCCTGCTGATCCTTGCCGGCCTCGATGTACTCGCGAACACCCTTGGCGAAGACGAGCTGCAGATCGGTGTTGACGTTGATCTTGGAGATACCCAGGGAGATGGCCTTCTTGATCTGATCCTCGGGGATGCCGGTGCCACCGTGCAGGACGAGGGGCAGGTCGCCGGTCTGAGCCTTGATCTCGCCCAGACGCTCGAAGGAAAGGCCAGCCCAGTCGGCGGGATAGACGCCGTGGATGTTGCCGATGCCGCAGGCGAGGAAGTCGACGCCCAGGTCAGCAATCTGCTTGCACTCAGCAGGATCAGCGAGCTCGCCGCTGGAGGTCACGCCGTCCTCGGTGCCGCCGATGCCGCCGACCTCGGCCTCGATGGACATGCCCTTGGAGTGGGCAAGCTCAACGAGCTCCTTGGTGCGGTCGAGGTTAAGCTGGAAGGTCTCCTCGTGAGAGCCGTCATACATGATGGACGTGAAGCCGGCCTCGATGCACTTGAAGCAGTCCTCGTAAGAACCGTGATCGAGGTGAAGGGCGACGGGAACGGTAACGCCCGTGGCCTCGACGGCAGCCTTGACCATGTCGGCGCAGACCTTGAAACCGCCCATCCACTTAGCGGCACCAGCGGTGCACTGAAGGATCAGCGGAGACTTGGCCTCCTCGGCGGCCTGGAGAATAGCCAGGGTCCACTCGAGGTTGTTGGTGTTGAAGGCACCGAGACCGTACTTGCCGGCTTCGGCCTTCTTGAGCATGTCTGCTGCGTTGACGAGCATAAAAGAAACCTCCTGTAAGGTTGCTCCGATAACGCCTGTGATTTTACCACGGCGCACCCGAGCATAAACGTTCGTTTGTTCACGAATATCGTCCAAACAGACTTTTTTGACCGTTTGCCCTACGAAATTGACCCGTTGGGGAAAAATAGCTTGACGTTTGGACGCTTCTCGTGCTTTAGAAGCTGACTATAAAGCTACACCCGCATGAAAGGGTTCTGCATGAGCTCGCGTGCCATGGTGGTCGAATCGCCATGCCCGGTTAGGCAAACGGTATCGGGCGGGAGAAGCCGGGCGAGCTTGGAGAGCGAGCGCAGAATCGCCGCCTCGTCGCCACCGGCAAGATCGGTGCGGCCGTGGCTGCCCGGGAACAGGGTGTCGCCAACAAAGGCGATGCTTCCCTGCTCGGTGGCGGCGAACAAGACGATCCCGCCCGGCGTATGCCCTGGTGTCTCGATCACCTGCAGGCAGATATCGCCAACCTCGATAGCATCGCCCTCGGCGAGCAGGCGCGTCGGCTCCCCGGGATCGGGCGTCTCAATGCCCCACATAGCTCGCTGTTCCTCGATGTTCGCATGCGGCACCGCCACATCCTTAGCACACAGCTCATACTGGCAGCCCTCGCCAACGGTGGTTCGTACGCCGGCAACACCACCAACATGATCGGCATGGCCATGAGTGCATACGGCGCCAAGTATGCGTACGCCGGGATGCTTGGCTCGAATATGCTCTACCAAGCGCTCGCCTTCCCATGCGGGGTCGATAATCACACACTCATTGTCCGAAATAACAGCATAGCTATTGGTCTGAATGGGACCGTTTACAAGCGTCTCGATCTCGACCGATCCCTTGGGAGTTACATCCAAGGACACAGCACTCATGTCCCTCTCCTCTCTATAGAACTCGAGGCATCAAACGATGCCTCGAGTGTAGCGAATATCGACAATGTGGCACGTTCGTCGCGATTAAACGCGGCGCTTAAGCTGGGCTCCACCCTCGCCGGGCATCAGGCGGCGCGCGTCGTAGACCGAGTCAACGCTGCTGATAGAGGCCAGCAGCGGATCCAGACCACTCGCGTCCGAGATCTCGACCATAAAGCGCAGGGTTGCAATACCCTCGCGGTTGGTCGACGTGGCGGCAGAAAGGATATTGCCTCCCGCATCGCCAATGGCAATGGTGACATCCTTGAGCAGGCCCATGCGGTCCAGGCACTCGACCACGATCTCGACCTGGAAGA
>CABRZY010000124.1 GCA_902475475.1 uncultured Collinsella sp. | reverse complement strand
ACTTTCGTCTTTACGCCCCCTGCCTTCATGGGGAGCCGCTTTGCGCACGCCGCCGTAGTTCGCTACCGCTTGAAGGTATTCGAGTTGAGAAAGCTGCATAGGTTACTCCAAAGGCAGCCAAGGCGACGGGCTGTGCGCCCTCAGATGAGGTTCTCGCCCAGGTTCTTGCCGCCGAGAACGTGCATGTGGAAGTGCATGACGGTCTGGCCGGCGTTGACGCCCTTATTGGAGATGACGCGGAAACCGTCCTCCAAGCCCTTGGCCTTAGCGACCTCCTGGATGGCGTGAGCCATGGCGCCCATGGTCTCGGCCGGTACGTTGTCGGCGATGTCACTGTAGTGCTTCTTGGGAATCACGAGCGTATGGACCGGCGCCTGGGGATTGAGGTCGTCGAAGGCGATGACCTGGTCGTCCTCATAGACAACGGTCGAGGGGATCTCGTGGTTGGCAATTTTGCAGAAGATGCAATCGCACATGGTTGGTTCCTTTCTCACAGACCAAGGTAATTATATTTGGTCGGGATGGTTAGAACGAGAGGTTGTCGTCGGTGTTGGCGGCCTCGCCGTCGACGAGCACGTCGTTGCCGTCGACGTCCTTAAGGAGCACCGAGACCTTCTGCTCGGCATCGGACAGGCGGGTGCGCAGGCTCTTGAGGAGCTCGACGCCGCGGGTATAGCTCTCGAGCGACTCCTCGAGCTCCATATCGCCCGACTCCAAGCTACGGATGATGAGCTCCAACTCCTGCGAGGCCTGCTTGTACGTAAGCTGCTCGACCGGGGTCTTCTCTGCCATATCTGTTTCCTTTCCTAAAGGTTTATCGCTATGAAACGCGGCCTACTCGACCGTATCGACCGTTGCCGCCACATTGCCGTCTGCCATGCGCACGCGGATGGCGTCGCCGGGCTTAAAGGTCTTGGCGCTCGTGGCCACGCCATCATCGCTGTACGCGATGGAATAGCCGCGGGCAAGCACTTTGAGCGGCGACAGAGCATCGAGCGAGGCTGCCGCACGGCCCAGGTCGGACGCGGGCTTGTTGAGCATCGTGCGCCCCTGATGCTCCAGACGGGAGCTCGCAAGCGTGAGCGCATGGCGCTTGCCATCGAGCCCCGAGGTGCTTGCAACTAGGCGCTCGGGCAGGCGCTCAAAGTTGGAGCGGAATGTCCCGACCGAGCGTACTATGGCGCCCGACAGGCGATCGGCAGTCAGCGCAAGCTCAGACTCGCGACGCCCGACCATAAATGTGGGGTCGTTGAGGCACGGGCGGCACGCATCGCCTGTGCCGCATCGAGCGCATCGCCCAAGCGAGCCGTATAGGTGTCCCAGGCACGGCGACCGCGCTGATCGAGCATCTCCAAATCAACCTGATTCGACCCAATCATCGATGCCATCGCAGCGCCCAGACGCTGATGGCGCGCCTCGAGCACATCGGCCAACTCCGTCATAGCCGGCGCCACCGATTCTGCCGCTGCCGTGGGCGTGGAAGCGCGGCGGTCGCTCACCATGTCGCAAATCGAGGTATCGGGCTCATGGCCGATACCGGTCACCACGGGCACGGGACAGGCAGCCACTGCACGGGCAAGCTCCTCGTCGTTGAAGGTCATGAGGTCCTCAAAGGAGCCGCCGCCGCGCACCAGCAAAATACAGTCGGGCGCCGGCGTAATGGCAGCGGCGCGGCGCAAGCCTTCAATAAGCTCTGCCGGCGCACCCTCGCCTTGTACCTTGGCACCCACGCAGACGAGCTCGACGAGCGGGTTGCGACGACGCAATGTGCGCTTGACGTCGTCGATTACAGCACCCGAAAGCGAGGTGACGACCGCCACGCGCGAGCAAAACACCGGGATGCGGCGCTTACGCGCCTCGTCCATCAGGCCCTCGCGGCGTAGCTTTTCGGCCAGTTGCGCCACTTGTTGACGCAGCAGACCCTCCCCCGCCAGCGAAAACGAGCGAGCGATAAAGCTCATACGACCCGTGGGCTTATAGAGGTTGAAGCTGCCCTTAAAGCTCACCTGCATGCCGTCGCGCAGATCGAAGGTACGCTTGAGATAGGCGCCCTTCCAGATGATGCAGTCGACAGCGGCCGAGTCGTCTTTAATCTGGAAGTAGCAGTGGCCGCTTCGGGCGTTGGGACCACGGAAACCCGTGACCTCGCCCAGGACACTCAGCTGCGGAATGGCATCGAGCGCACCAGCAGCGATCTCTACCGCCTGGCTCACGCTGAGCTCCTTGCGCTCCTGCTCGTCCGAACCGTCGAACTCGGCGGAAACGACATTGCCGGTTAGGTTCCAGCCTGCCACGCAGCCTCCTTTCGTTATCGCGCACAGAGGCTCCGGCCCCGTGCAAATTTAAGTCCAACACATAGTACAGCGCCGCGAGGACACGAATCCCCGCGGCGCCTGCTTGTCCCATTTGTTATCGGTTGGAGTTTCTGTTGTAGCGAGCCATAAGATAGAGCAGCTGAATAATCGAGGTGAGCGCAGCGGCAACATAGGTAAGCGCGGCGGCCGTCAGCACCTTCTTGGCACCGTTGACCTGCTTGGAACTCATACCCGACTGCTCGATGTACGCCACGGCGCGTCGGCTGGCGTCAATCTCGACAGGCAGCGTAACGAGTTGGAACAGCACACTAAACGAGAAGAAGATCAACGCGAGGGATGTGAGCCCGGCAATGTTCATAAACAGGCCCAAGAGCAACACGATGGTCCAAGTGTTCTGGGTAAAGTTGACAACCGGGACCAGGGCGGTGCGCACCTTCATCATGGCATAGCCGCTTTGACGCTGAGCGGCGTGGCCTGCCTCGTGACAGGCGACGGCAACGCTTGCGACCGATCCGCCCGAACGGTTGGCATCCGACAGATACAGGTTGTTGTCCTGCGGGTTGTAATGGTCGGTGAGCTCGCCAGCGACACCCTTGATACCCACGGCGCTACAACCGTTGGCATCGAGCATGCGGCGAGCGACTGTGGCACCCGTATCGCCGTCCGAGCGAACCTTGGACCAGGTTTTGTACGTCGAGTTGATATAGTTCTGTGCGGCAAGGCCAAGCACCGTGCAGACAAGAACAACCAGCAGGTACAGCGGGTCGATGCCAAAGCCGTATCCATAGTAATAAGGCATGCGAATTCCTCCGAATCGAGTTACACGTTGGAGGCATTTTACCCACTCAAACGGCTAGGCTTCCTTACAGCAATTCGATTTTTCCGTCCTTCACCGTCAACCCCATATTGCCGGAAAGCAGATCGTCCAGGCGCGAGCCCACAAGCTCAAAGCGCCAGCCTTCGCGCAAGGGGCTCTGCTCGGGATGCTCAATATAGTCAGCCAGGTCATCGCGCGAGGCAATGACCGAGGTCGCCACGCCCGAGCGCTCGGCAACCAGGCGAATGAGCGCATACATCAGGTCCGTCACGCTCTCCAACTCCGGAGAGATCTGGCGATGCCCGCGCACCAAGAGCGGCAGGCGATCGTGCGGGCAGCTCGCGCCGCGCTTGATGGCCATGAGCGCACCGTCCACGTCGCGCTCCCCCAACTGATCGGTACCGCGAATGCTACGGAACTCCTCAACGCGTACGGGATTGCCAAGCAGCGTGTCGTCGGACATGACCCACTTGCGCGGGATGTTACGGCGCTCGGCGCGGTCCTCGCGCCAAGCGGCGAGCTCGCGCGCGATGCCCAACTGGTGACGGCTACACGAGTTGATGCGCTTGACCTTGCGAAATGCCTCATGGCGATCGGCACGGTAGTGCGACTCGTCGGCCAGAGGACGCAACTCGTCGAGCACCCAATCCACACGGCCCAGCTCGCGCAGGCGGCTCATCATCTCGGTATAGGCGACGATCAGGTACTTGACGTCATCGATCGCATACTCGATCTGTTTATCGGTCAGCGGGCGGCGCGACCAGTCGGTCAGCGACTCGGTCTTGGGCAGCGATACGCCGCAGAACGTCTGAACAAGCGCGCCATACGAAATCTGCTGGCGCTCGCCCAAAAAGGCGGCGGCGACCTGCGTATCGAAAATCGGTCGTGGCAGCACGCCCACAGTATGGAGCATGACCTCCATATCCTGCGAGCACGCGTGGAAGACCTTGGTCACGCTCTCGTCGGCCATAAGTTCGGCCAGCGGCGATAGGTCGTCGATTACCAGGGGATCGACCGCGACGCTCTCGGCAGGAGTGGCAATCTGAACCAAGCACAGACGCGGATGAAACGTGCGCTCGCGCAAAAACTCGGTATCGACGGCAATCGCGTCGAACTCACGGGCGCGCTGGCAAAAGTCGAGTAGAGCCTGATGTGTGGAAATGTACATATCAACCCATCGAATAAGGTTAGGCCCGAAAAACACGGGTAGGATATCGGCATTGCCTTACAACTATACTCGGTTAGTCACAGAACGGGAACGTAAGTATGCGCTGCCTTATCATCCACAACCCGACATCGGGCCCCAGCTCAGATGAAATCTACGCATTCACGCACGCCCTCGCGCAGGGCGGCGACGAGGTCGTGATGCGTTTTATCGGCGATGGCATGGAGCCCGAGGACGCCGTGGCAGACGTGCGCGAGTTTGACCGCGTGGTCGTTTCGGGCGGCGACGGCACTGTCTCCAACGTGCTCGACCAGATGCGCGGATGCGGTGTCCCCACGCTCGTCTTCCCCTCCGGTACGGCCTGCCTGTTCTTCAACAACATCGGCAATGCCCCCGAGGCAGCGGCGCTCGCCAAGGCCTGCCGTGCCGGTCGCACGGTCAAAGTCGACATGGGCGAGCTCTTTTGGCTCGACGAGAACGGCAACGAGAAGCGCCACGGCTTTATCATCATCGCCGGCTCGGGCTTCGACGCCGAGATCATGATGAAGGCCGCCCCCACCAAAAACGACATCGGCGAGATCGCCTACCTCCTCTCTGCACTCGCCACACCCAACCCTACGGTAGCGCACTTTACCATTGAGCATGACGGCATTGTCGAGGAGCTCGACGGCATCTGCTGCATGGCCGGCAACACCTCGGTCATCCAAAACGACATCAACCTGTTCCCCGACTGCCGCATGAACGATGGCATGGTCGACATTGCGGTCATCGAACCCGTGCGCACCGTGCAGCTGCTGCCTACTGTGATCACCGCTGCGCTTGACCCCGCCGGTAAGGTACTCGGGCGCCCGCAGTTCAAGATCATCCAGACCAAGGAAGCCAAGATCACCTGCACCCCGTCGCTGGGCATGCAGTTCGATGGCGAGATCATCTCCAGCAACTCGGGCGTCTTTGGTGCCCGCGCACTTCCACAATGCCTCGACCTCATCGTCGACGAATTCTCCCCGCTCGGAAAATAGGAGGACCCTATGAACGACAATCCCCTGCTCGGCTTTATCATCATCGTTTTGGCCATGCTCGTCGGCTATGCGATCAACGTGATCCACCGCCGGAAGAAGTAATTCCACATTGGTATGATATTCATCCAATTATCGTCTCCCCTGCTGTTTATGCATTTGCCAAACAGCGGGGGATTTT
>CABRZY010000123.1 GCA_902475475.1 uncultured Collinsella sp. | reverse complement strand
CCGCTCCTTAACACTTACGCGGGATGCGTCGTTTTCTAAAAACATTCTACCCGTCCGGCTGCGGGTCCGTCTACATTTTCCAAATCAAATCACCAGATGCCTACTGAGAAACGCAAAGCGCCCGCTTGCTGGGGGAGCAAGCGGGCGCCTGTGAGCGAATATGTTTGCGGCGAGAGCCGTGATGAGCGGTGGGGTGGCGACTAGTTGGTCGTACCGGAATCGTCACCCGTGCCCGAGCCAGAGCCCGAAACCGAGCCAGAAAGTGCGACCGTCAGCGTAATCGTGCTGTCGGTGGACTGCTTGCCAGTGGGGGAGACGCCCGTAACGGTGGCATCCTCGTTACCGCTTACGGGATTGCCGTTCTGGTCACAGAAGCCGATGTTATAGAAACCGGCGTTGTTGAGCGCGGTGACGGCGGCGGAGATGCTCTTGCCGTACAGGTTGCCCGGAACACTGGCCTTGCCGGACTTCTTGGCAATGACGACGGTAATCGTGGAGCCGGGCTTCTGCTTGCCACTGGGGTTCCAGCTGATCACGGTGCCCTCGGTAACCGAGTCGTTCTCCTGGTAGCTAACGTCGACGCCAAAGCCTGCCATATCGAGGGCGTTGCGCGCCTGGGCCTCGGTCATGTCGGTCAGATCGGGGACGGACGTGGTATCCGGGCCGCTCGAGACCTTGTACGAGATGGTCGTGCCCTTCGCGACTTCCTTACCGGCTTCGGTGCCCTGCTCAAAGACCTGGCCCTCATCGGCCTCGTTGGCCTCCTCGGAGGCGTTGCCCTTCAGGCCAACGCTTGCCAGCGCGGCCTCGGCCTGGTCCTTGGTCAGGCCGACAAGCCGGGGAACCTCAACCTTCTCGGAGGGCTTGGGACCCTTGGAGATTACCAGGTTCACCTTGGTGCCCTTGGCCTTCTTGGTGTTGCCGTTGGGCGTCTGCTCGGCGACCTTGCCCTCGTCGACATCGTCGTTGTAGCTTTGGTCGATGGTGCCGACCTCGAGGCCGGCTTCCTTGATCAGCTCGACGGCAGTCTGCTGGTCCTTGCCCAGCACATCGGGCACGGTGACCTGCTCGCCGCCAAAGAGTCCTGTGGCAAAGGCCACCACGATGCCGATGACGGCAACGGCTGCCACCACGGCGGCGATGATCTTGTTCTTGTTGGATTTGGGCTCTTCGACCTCGTAGGAGCCGGTGGAGCCCGAAACCGAGCTACGGGCGGTATTTTGGCCGCTCACGCCCGAGACGGGACGCACCATGGCGCGCGTCTGATCGGAAAGCTCGCGAGTCTTGGTGGCGCCCAGCTCACCGGGGGCGCCGATGATGCGCGTGGGCTCCGAGACGTTGACGGCACGGCCCGACAGGTAGCTGTTAAGCACCTGACGCAGCTCGTCGGCGGTCTGGAAGCGGTTTGCCGGGTCCTTCTCCATGCACTTGAGGATGATGCGCTCAAGGTCGGCGTCGACACCGGAGTTGATCTGGCTCGGCGGAATAGGCAGCTCGTTGACCTGCTTGAGTGCGACCGAGATAGCGTCGTCACCGTCAAAGGGAACGCGGCCAGTGGCGCACTCGTACATCACGACGCCCAGCGAGTAGATATCCGAGGTGGGGCCGAGGTCCTGACCACGGGTCTGCTCGGGGCTGACGTAGTGGGCGGTTCCCAGCACGTTGTTGTCTTGCGTGAGGTGGCTGTTCTTGGCGCGCGCGATGCCAAAGTCCATCACCTTGATGTTGCCGTCGGGCAGCACCATGATGTTCTGCGGCTTAATGTCGCGGTGGATGATCTCGTGCTTGTGGGCGACCGAAAGCGCGGAGCTGATCTGCGAGCCGATCTGCGCGACCTTCTTGGGGTCGAGGGCGCCGTGGCTCTTGATGCCGCTCTTAAGGTCGGTACCGCGCAGGTACTCCATGACGATGTAATAGGTGTCGCCGTCCTTGCCCCAATCGTAGACGCCCACGATATAGGGGGAGGAGAGGCCGGCTGCTGCCTGGGCCTCCTGCTTAAAGCGTGCGGCGAAGGTCGCGTCGCCAGCATACTGCGGCAGCATGATCTTGACGGCTACCGTGCGGTCGAGAACCTGGTCCTGTGCACGGTAGACGGTCGCCATGCCGCCTGTTCCCACCTTATCCTTGAGGAGGTATCTTCCCCCGAGGACCCTCTGTTCCATTCCTGCTCCTAACATAACTATTCGCTCAACGATGTGTGTAGTACCTACGATGTGGCCGCTGGGGCCGTGTGACGCGTTGCCGCTAACCCTTAGGCCGCGGCGCGCCTCGGGTGTCCGATTCGATCATGGGCATCACGCTCCCTGTGCGGCAAGCGCTGCGGTCAGGACGATACCGGCGATCTTAGCGGCCTTAACGTCATGCTTGTCGAAATCCTCCAAGGCCACCGAGATGGCGACCGTGGGTGAATCGTAAGGTGCAAAGCCAACGAACATCGAGTTGACGTTGGTGCCGCCGGTCTCGGCCGAGCCGGTCTTGCCGGCGACCTTGACGCCGGGGATTTGGGCATCGGTGCCGGTGCCGGACTGGACGACGGCAAGCATGGCCTGCTTGACCTGGTCGGCCGTGGCGGAGCTGACGGCCTGACCAAGCGAGCGGGACTGCGTGGTCTTGACCACGGTTCCGTCCGGGGCGAGTACCTGGGCTACAAAGTACGGGTCCATGACCACGCCGCTGTTAGCGATGGCGGCGGCAACCACGGCGTTTTGCATGACGGTGGTCTGCGGGCCGGGCGTGTGGTCCATGCCGACAGGCTGGCCGGCGCCGGCCCAGGCGGTCTCCCACTCGGTCATGAGCGACGGGTCGGCCATGATGGAGGCCGCGGAGGTCAGGTCCTGGCCGAGCTTTTGGCCGTAGCCAAAGGCGTTGGCAAACTGTACGAGCGTGTTTGCGCCAACTTCGTTTGCCACCTGACCAAAGACGACGTTGGAGGACACGGCAAAGGCCTGCTGCAGGCTGATGGTGCCGTAGCTCTCGTTGGCATAGTTGGTGACCGGTGCGTTGCCGATGTCCATGGAGCCGGGCGCCTGGTAGGTGCTGGTAAGGCTGGCGGTACCGGTCTCGAGTGCCGCGGAAAGCGTAACGACCTTAAACGTTGAGCCCGGCGTGTACAGCGCGTCCATGGCGCGATTGTACATGGAGCCGTCCTCGCCGCCGCCCGTCTGCAGCAGGGCATCGATGTTGGTGTTGTCGTAGGTGGGCGAGCTGGCACATGCAAGCACCGCGCCGGTACGCGGGTCGATGACCACTACAGCGCCCTTAAAGCCCTTGAGCGCCTGCTCAGCAGCCGTCTGGATGCGCGAGTCGATGGTGAGCTTGGCGGTGTTGCCCGGCTGGGTCTGGCCCGCGAGCGACGCGATGGCGTTGTTCCAGCTGGAGTAATCCTTAGAGCCGGTGAGCGTGTCGTTCATGACGCTCTCGATGGCGGTGGTGCCATACTGCTGGCTCACGTAGCCAACCACGTGCGCTGCCAGGTTACCGTTGGGGTAGGAGCGTACGTAGGTGCCGTCCTCCTGCTGCAGCGACTCGGCCAGCGTCACGCCGTCGGACGTGATGATGGAGCCGCGCTGGATGTACTTGGAGCGGGCGATGGTGTGGTTGTTGGTCGGCATGTCCTGATAGTCCTTGGCCTTGATGACCTGGACATAGGTGAGGTTGCCGATAAGGATGGCGAACAGCGCCGTAAAGGCGAGCACCGCACGGGTTAGACGGTTGGCGAGCGCAACGCGGCCGAGCACACCGGATTCAGGCGTGTCGAGCAGGCGACGGCGCATACGCGAGCCTGCGCGCCGGTGACGAGGCGACCGGACGCGAGGCCAAGGACTATCAGGACATGCCGACCAACGAGCCGATGGAATGGCTGCCGCTGCCGTAGGAAGACGAGGTGGCAAAGCGCGTGCCCGTCGGGGCGGCGGCAGATGCGACCTGATCATCGGTGATGGCGGCCATGGTGCCGGTGCCGGTAAGCTCGGCCTCGCGTCCGGTCGCCTCGTCACCGGCGCGCAGCAGGAGCGCGACGATGATAAAGCTCGCCAGCAGAGAGGAGCCGCCCTGGCTCATAAAGGGCAGGGTGACGCCGGTCAGCGGGATCAGGCGGGTTACGCCGCCAACGATCAAGAAGGCCTGGAAGCTGATGGCGGCCGTAAGGCCTGTGGCACTAAAGGCGGCGAGGTCGGATTTAGCGCGGGCAGCCGTGGTGAGGCCACGCACGGCAAAGAGCATAAACAGGATGAGCACGGCGCCGCCGCCCAAAAGGCCCATCTCCTCGCCGATAGCCGAGAAGATAAAGTCGGACTCGACGACAGGGATGTTGTTGGCCATGCCGTTGCCGATGCCAACACCGACCAGACCGCCATCGGCAAGCGAGAAGAGCGACTGGACGATCTGGTAGCCCTGGCCCTGGGCGTCCTTAAACGGATCGAGCCAAACCTGGAAACGCACCTGAAC
This sequence comes from uncultured Collinsella sp., assembly GCA_902475475.1. Classification (GTDB taxonomy): domain Bacteria; phylum Actinomycetota; class Coriobacteriia; order Coriobacteriales; family Coriobacteriaceae; genus Collinsella. The sequence continues at coordinate 1,104 of CABRZY010000123.1, read as the reverse complement.
GTGAGACAGGAACTTGTAGGCGCCCACGGCTCCAACGGCTAAGAGCGCAAGGCCGATAACGACATACGAAAAGCGCCCCGTGGCAACGTAGAGCATCAGCAAGAAGATGGTGTAGAACAGCACGGCCGAACCCAGGTCGCGTTCGAAGACGACGACGAGCAGGCACACACCCCACACGGCAAACAGCGGCAGCAGCAGTCGCAGGCGAGGGATCTTAAAGCCCAGAATCTTGCGGTTGGAGATGGAGAGCAGCTCGCGGTTCTCGGCCAGGTAGCCGGCCAGGAACAGGACGATAAAGACCTTGGCGAACTCGCCGGGCTGGATGGTAAAGCCCGCGATGCGAATCCAGAGCTTGGAGCCCGAGATCGTGGTGCCGATAAAGATGGGCAGCATCAGCAGGATGATGCCGATAATGCCAAAGGTGTACTTGTAGCGCATGACCACGTCGAGGTTTTTGACCAGTGCAAGCGTTCCCACCATGAGCGCCACCGAGACAAACAGGATGATGAGCTGTGAGATGGCGAGAGCGGGGGCGAGACGCGTCACGAACGTGATGCCGATGCCCGAAAGTATAAATACGATGGGCAGGATGGCGGGGTCGGCACCGGGCGCCAAGATGCGCACGGCAATGTGGGCCGCGGCAAAGGCGGCAAAGAGGCCGATCGGTACGGCGAGCGTCTCAAAGGAGATGGCAGCGCCCGCGGTGAGGACGTACATCGCATACAGCAGGATGACGGGGAACGCCGAGGCGATGAGCAAGAGCAGCTCGGTGTTGCGGCGACTCATAAGCGGCACTCCCTTTCTAATTCTTATCGGAGGCTTCGGCCTCGGCGGACTGTTCGGCGGTTTTCTCGGAATCTGATTCGGAGGTCGATCCCTGATTGGTGTTGTCGCGAATCGTTTGCGCGTCGATCACCTGGCGGGTCTGCTCCTCGTCGATCTGGTGGCGGTACTTGGATATCGTGTCCTGCGCATCGTCGACACTTGTTTGCGGAATGCCCGCCTTGAGGCGGTTTTGCGTGTCTTCGGGCAGGTCGGACAGCTTGATGCTGGTTTCGCTTTCGAGCCAGTGGAGCTTGAGTCCGAGTGGCTTTGACGATGGCG
>CABRZY010000122.1 GCA_902475475.1 uncultured Collinsella sp. | reverse complement strand
GCAAGCAGCTATGAGCAGCGAGCTTAGAACAGGCCGGTGATGTTGCCGTCGTTGTCGACGTCGATGTTCTCGGCCGCGGGGACCTTGGGCAGGCCCGGCATGGTCAGAACGCTGCCAGTCAGTGCGACCACAAAGTGGGCACCAGCGGAAACCTTGAGCTCACGCACCGTGATGCGGAAGTTCTCGGGAGCGCCCAGGGCCTTGGCGTTGTCGCTAAAGCTGTACTGCGTCTTGGCGACGCACACCGGCAGGTTGCCAAAGCCATTCTCGCGCAGCTCGGCGAGCTGGCGCTTGGCGGCCGGCGTAAAGTCAACGCCGTCGGCGCGGTAGACCTTGGTGGCAACAGCCTCGAGGGCATCAGCGACATCAGCGCCGTCCTCATAGGCAAACTTGAGCTCGCTCGGCTGCTCAATCAGACGCATGACCTCATCGGCCAGCTCGAGCGCGCCCTCGCCGCCCTTGGCCCAGACCTCGGAAAGCTTAACGTTGACGCCGAGCTTCTGGCACTCGGACTCGATGAGCTCGAGCTCGGCCTCGGTGTCCGTCGGGAAGCGGTTGATGGCGACCACACAAGGCAGACCGTAGACATTCTGGATGTTATCGACGTGGCGCAGCAGGTTGGGCATGCCGGCCTTGAGGGCCTCGAGGTTCTCCTCGTTGAGGTCGGCCTTGGCGACACCGCCGTTGTACTTAAGCGCGCGGGCAGTGGCGACGACCACGACAGCGCTGGGGCGAACGCCCGTCATGCGGCACTTGATGTCGAGGAACTTCTCGGCACCCAGATCGGCACCGAAGCCGGCCTCGGTAATGGCGACATCGCCAAAGCGCATCGCCATACGCGTGGCCATGATAGAGTTGCAGCCGTGGGCAATGTTGGCGAAGGGACCGCCGTGGACAAACGCGGGCGTGCCCTCGAGCGTTTGCACCAGGTTGGGCTTGAGCGCGTCCTTAAGCAACGCGGCCATGGCACCCTGGGCCTTAAGGTCGCGGGCACGGACGGGCTCGCCGGCAAAGCTGTAGCCGACGACAATCTCACCCAAGCGTTCCTTGAGGTCGCTGATGCTCGTAGACAGGCACAGGATTGCCATGACCTCAGAGGCGACGGTGATATCGAAGCCGTCCTCGCGCGGCACGCCCTGGGCCTTACCGCCAATGCCGTCGATAACGTGGCGCAGCTGACGGTCGTTCATATCGACGACGCGCTTCCAAGTGATGCGCTTAACGTCAATACCGAGCTGATTGCCCTGCTGGATGTGGTTATCAAGCATGGCGGCCAGCAGGTTGTTGGCAGCACCGATAGCGTGGAAGTCGCCGGTAAAGTGCAGGTTGATATCCCCCATGGGGATCACCTGAGCCCAGCCGCCACCGGCAGCACCGCCCTTAACGCCAAAGACGGGGCCGAGCGAAGGCTCGCGCAGGGCCACGGCGCTCTTAACGCCGCGACGACGAAGACCGTCGGCCAGACCGATGGTCGTGGTGGTCTTACCCTCGCCGGCGGGCGTGGGGTTGATGGCGGTCACTAGAACGAGCTTGGCCTGGTGATCGGTCGGCTCGTTGAGCAGGGAATAGTCGACCTTTGCCTTGTCAAAGCCGTACGGAATCAGATGCTTAACGTCGACGCCGGCGTTCTTGGCCACCTCGGTAATGGGCAGCGGCGTGACAGAACGTGCGATTTCGATGTCAGTAGGCATGGGCGGTCCTTTCGTTACCGAATGAGAAAAAGACCAATTCAGCATAGCACGGGCGCGCAATAGTAAAACACCCGTAACCGATGAATGGCGATATGTTTATCCAATGCTCAGCGATAGCCTACAGACTAGCCAAAACAAACCCGTCTCTAAACGGCCGGCTCGATGCCCAAGTGCTCAAAGGTGCGAAGCGTTGCCTGACGACCCTGAGGCGTGCGAATCATCAACCCACACTGCAGCAGATAGGGCTCATAGACATCCTCGAGCGTGCCCGGATCCTCGCCCACCGCGCTGGCAAGGGTCGTAAGTCCCACGGCACGACCGGAGAACGTCTTAGCAAGCGTCTCCAAAATTCGAATATCCATCCAGTCCAGACCGAGCTCATCGATCTCGAAGAACTCAAGCGCCTGGCGACAGATATCGAGCTCGATGGGGCCGTTGCCGCGCACCTGTGCGTAATCGCGCACGCGCTTGAGCAGGCGGTTGGCAAGACGTGGCGTGCCGCGCGAACGCGAGCCGATCTCGAGTGCACTGGGATGGTCGATCGTCACGCCCAGGATAGTCGCCGAGCGCGTCACAATCTGCGCGAGCTCCTCGACCGTGTAGTAATCCAGGCGATATGAAATGCCAAAGCGGTCGCGCAACGGGCCGGTCAACATGCCCGAGCGGGTCGTTGCCGCAACCAGCGTAAACTTGGGGATATCCAGGCGAATCGAGCGCGCCGCCGGACCCTTGCCAATCACGATATCGAGGGCAAAGTCCTCCATCGCGGGGTACAGGACCTCCTCGACCGAACGGTTGAGACGGTGGATCTCGTCGATAAACAGCACATCACCCGGCTGCAAGTTAGTAAGGATGGCCGCCAGGTCGCCCGTGCGCGCGATGGCAGGGCCACTCGTGGTCTTGATCTGAGCGCCCAGCTCGTTGGCGATAACGGTGGCCAGCGTGGTCTTGCCCAGGCCCGGAGGACCCGAGAAAATCACGTGGTCGAGCGTCTCGCCACGGCTCTGCGCCGCTTCGATCAACACGCGCAGACTCTGCTTGATGTGCTCCTGGCCACAGTAGTCGTCCAGGCGCTGGGGGCGCAAAGTGCGGTCGACATCGAGGTCCTCGGCCGTCAGCTCCGAGCCCACCATGCGCTCGCCGTGCGCCATGGATGCCGCCGGCGAGTTGCCGGGCGTCGCCCACAGGTCCTGAGAGTCATCGGCTTCCCACATCACGCATCCATTCCGAGTCGCTTAAGCGCCGCGCCGAGCAAATCCTCGACACGCATATTCTGCCCATCATACCCGCTCAGGGCAACATCGGTCTCCTGCGGGCTAAAGCCCATGGAAAGGAGTGCCGCGCGGGCGTCATCGATCGCCGAGGGAGCGGCGGCGGGAACCGGCATCGCAACCTGGCCGGGAATCACGTCGACCGGCACAAAGCCCTTATCCTTGGCAAAGGTGCTCTTGAGCTCCAGGATCAGGCGCTGAGCTGTCTTTTTGCCCACACCGGGTACCTTGGCCATGCCCTTGTCGTCCTCGGCCATCACAAGCGAATACAGCTGCCCCACGGTATAGGTGGAAAGCACGGCGAGCGCCAGGCGCGGGCCAACGCCCGAAACGGACACGAGCCGGTCGAACATCGTGCGCTCGTCCTTTGAGGAAAACCCGAAAAGTGTCATGGCGTCCTCGCGCACCTGCATACGCGTATAGAGGCGGACCTCGCCGCCGGGCGTCGGCAACGTGGCCGCAGTGCTGCCCGAGATGCCGAGCTCAAAGCCAACGCCCGACACATCGACGACAGCAGAGCTCATCGTGGACTCGACAAGCGTTCCGTGGAGCTGGGAAATCATCAGTATCCGGTTCCTCTCTGTTGATAGAACTCGCCACCGGTGAGGGCGCGGGTGCGGCTGAGGTTTACGTGGCAGATGGCGCAGGCCAGGGCATCGGCGGCATGGTCGGGATGCGGGTCGTGGTCGAGCTGCGTGAGCGTGCGTACCATGTAGGCGACCTGCCGCTTGTCCGCGGCGCCGGTGCCCACCACAGCCTGTTTGATCTGCATAGGCGTGTACTCGCCAATCTCGAGCGCGCACTCCGAAAGCGCCACAAGCGCAGCACCGCGGGCATGCGCCGTGGGGATGGCCGAACGAACGTTGGCGCCAAAGTAGATGCTCTCGACAGCAGCCGTGTCGGGTCGATAACGCTCGACGACATCCTTAAGGTCATGGGCGATATGCGACAGGCGCACCGCGAGCGGACTTCCGGCGCTGGTCTCGATGCAGCCGTAAGCACGGCAGCGAACCTCGCCACGCCGCTCCTCGATAATCCCCCAACCTGTATGGGCCAAACCGGGGTCGATACCCAAAATGACCAAGCCGACCTCCCCTCGCCAAAAGCCCGGCGCGAGACAAGGCTCCGCGCACTATTCACGAACGTCTGTTCTAGAATAACACAACGGGGTCAAGATGCTTAGTTGAAGTATCGGGGTTGGGAGCAAATCCCATCCCCAGTTTAGTTCTGCGAGAAAAAGGGAAACTGACGGGGATCCACCGGCGGATGCGGCATCGGACCACCCTGGGGACTACCTTGCGAGCCGCCCTGACCGCCCATCATCTTATCGATGGCGTCCTGAACCTCGCCCTCGAACTTTTTCATTCCCTCGTGCAAACGACGCTGACCGTCCTCAGAGCGCAGCTCCTCCATCTGCTCGGGCGAAATACCCAGTAGCTCGCCCAGCACGCCCATCATCTCGTTTCGCACGCGCTCGCTCGTATCCTCGTCAGCAAAACGGCGCACCTCGGCGCGCGCCAGCGAATCGACCGTCATACGCTCCTTGCCGTTAAGCCCCAGGTCGGACCACGCGAGCATATACTGACGGTCGATTCGCTGGCGCGCGAGCATAGAGACGATCGGCGCCGTCGGCAGCATGCGGCGGGCAGCTTCACCCTGTCGAACGAGCATCAGCAGCAGCGAGCAAGCCTCGGGCTTGTCAGCGGCCATCGGGATGTCGTCGAAAGATCGATTGCGGTCCACGTGCGCCTCGAGCGCGCCATCGACCTCACCCGGCTCAAGCCCGCCGAGCAGCTGCGCCGCGCGGTCGAGCATATCGACCGGACCGTCGAGCGTCGAGAGCGCCTGCGCCAGCACTCGCTCCATACAATCTTCCACCGCGTTGAGCGTCACGAGCTCTTGGGGCACCACGGCAGACGTGCGGTTGCGCACACGCGCCACAAACTCAAGCGTCGACAGGTACACATCGCCAAAGGGCGCAAAGTCGCCCTGGTAGCCGCCGCAAAGCGCCGGCGCCGCCAGCGCGTACTCGGTTTTGGACAGCGGGCTCAGCGCCATCGCACCCAGCTCGAGCGCTGTGTCCTCCAGCATGAGGCCCAGCGTGCGCGAACGCAGGCGCTCGGCATCGCCCGCCGACACGTCGCGATCGAGCACACGCGCCGCATCCGGTGCATCGCGCTCGACGGTGCGAATGTGCAAACGCTCGGCAATGGCGCGGACGGCGGCACAGCGGGCAGCCTCGGCCTCTTCCTGCGCCGGCGTAAAGATACGGTTGCGCCCCAGCACCAGGCCAATCACATTGCGCGGGCCCAGAGCGTCGACGGCCAGCGCCGCCAGCAAAGACGACGGCAAGTCACCCTCGAGTGCCACAACAGCACGCGACGCACCGCGGGCGCGGGCGTTGTCGCGCACGGCGAGCACCAGCGCCCGCCACAGCCACTCCTCGGAACGAAACTCGGGCAGCTCGTGGTCTTCCAAGGCATCGAGCATCACGCCGCGTTGAATCTCCTGAACCAGCAGGCTCTCCTCAAAACACGGCGCCTGGGCCACCACGCGGCCGCAGTCGTCGAGTACAAACGACCCGCCGGTATACACCGACTCGTCATAGGCACCGACCGGCGCCATGCAGGCAA
>CABRZY010000121.1 GCA_902475475.1 uncultured Collinsella sp. | reverse complement strand
CGTCGTGAACGAAGACGTGCGCGACACGATCGGTCGGCTTGCCGCCGCGACGAATGTTGCGGGTGCCACCCGGGCGCTCGAGGCGGTCGCGACCGCCGAGCGCAACATCGCCAGAAACGTTACTCCCCAGCTGGCCATCGAGGTCATGCTGTTCGATATCAGGAAGGCACTGAAATGCCGTTAGTCGTACCCGTTAAGTTTACCTACGCCTCGCGCGACCTGTGGTTCGACCCGCAGGATCTGGATATCCTCGAGGCCGATTATGCCATTTGCTCCACCGAGCGCGGAACCGAGATCGGCCTGGTCACGGCCGATCCCTTCGAGGTGCCGCAAGATGAGATCGGCCAGCCGCTCAAGCCCGTGCTGCGCGTGGCGAGCGACATCGACCTGCAGCTTGCCGACGACCTGGCCATCCAGGGCGACGAGGCCATGGTCGATTTCCGTCGTCTGGTCAAAGAGCTCGACCTCGAGATGAAGCCGGTCGGCGTCGAGTACCTGTTTGGCGGCGAGAAGGCTGTGTTCTACTTCGCGGCCGAGGAGCGCGTCGATTTCCGTCAGCTCGTCAAGGACCTGTCCTCGACGCTGCACATTCGCGTCGACATGCGCCAGATCGGCGTGCGCGACGAGACCCGCCTGGTGGGCGGCTATGCCCAGTGCGGCCAGGAGCTCTGCTGCACGCGCTTTGGCGGACAGTTTGAGCCGGTTTCGATCCGCATGGCAAAGGAGCAGGACCTGCCGCTCAACTCGTCCAAGATTAGTGGCGTCTGCGGCCGCCTGATGTGCTGCCTGCGCTACGAGTTCGAGGCGTACAAGGACTTTAAGAGCCGCGCGCCCAAAAAGAAGACGCTTATCGATACGCCGCTTGGCAAGGCGCGCATCCAGGAATATGACACGCCGCGTGAGCAGCTGGTGCTGCGCCTGGAGAACGGCAAAGTCTTTAAGGTCAACCTGGCCGATATGACGTGCTCGGAGGGCTGCAAAAAGAAGGCCGCCGAGCAGGGCTGCAACTGCCGCCCCGACTGCGTGACGCGTGACGTGCTCGAGCGCATCGAGTCGCCCGAGATACGCCTGGCGCTCATGGAACTCGATCGCGAGAACGGCGTCGACGTGGGCGATGGCCTGTCGAGTGCCGATCGTCTGGCCGGCACATCGATGCCCAAGCGCCGTCGTCGCGATGCCGAATCCGATGCTCGCGCCGGCCAGGGCCAGAGCGAGGGCCGTGGCCGTGGAAAGGGCCGCGGCAAGGCCGAGGCGCTCGAGGCCGAGGGGGCGGCCGATGGCCGTCGCCGCCGCAAGCGCGCAGCGTCCGTCGACAATGGCGAGACCGCGGGCAAGAACGCTTCCCGCGAGCGCGAGGCTCAGCAGCCCCAGCAGCAAAACCGCGGCGGTGGCATGAACCCCACGCGCCGTCGTCGCCGCCACCTGTCGAGCGAGGAGCGCGAGGACGCCTTCCGCGCCGCAGCCGCTCGCGAAGCCGGTGCCGCTCCCAAGGGTGGCTCGGCCTCCGACGCGCCTGCCGACAAGGGCGGCAAGCCGCGTGGCGAGGAGGAGCGCGCGCCGCGTCCGCGCCGCCGCCATTCCTCGGGCACGCAGCAGAAGCCCTCGGTTCCTTCCGTGGCCGATCAGGTTTCGGACGGTGAAGTCAAGGTCACGCGCCGTCGCCCCGGCGATGGCGGAGGAACTGCCGCCAAGGCTTCGCGCGGCGGTACTCGCGACGAGCGCGAACCGCGTGAGGATCGCGGTGGCGAGGGCTCGACTGACCAGGGTCAAAAGCGTCGCCGTCGCCGTCGCTCCCGTAAGCCGCGTCAGGACGGTGGCGAGGGCTCGACCCACACCTCGTCCGCACCGCAACCGCCTGCCGGCGAATAGCGCCCGTAAACGGATTTAACCCGCCTGGCCCTAGCACCTCTGGGTATCATGGCTCTACACCGACAGCCTCCGTTTACCGACAGCCCTCCCTCCGCCTTCGCGTAGGGAGGGTTGTGTCATGAAGAGACATTTGAATGTATTGACTCGCTTGCAGGGTGCAGGCGTCCTACCGTTTGCGGATGAATTGCTACCGCTTGCCGAGCGCGCGACATACGAGGCGCTCGAGGCGTTGTCGCCCACGCGATGTGCCGGCTGCGAGCGTTCCGGTGCGCTGATCTGCCAGGATTGTCTGGCGTTGCTCACGCTCATCGACCCACGTCATAGCTGTACCCGATGCGGCGCCCCGTTTGGGGATTTGCTGTGTACCGAGTGTTCGGTCGAGGGCACGTCTTCGGCAATGGCCGAGGCGCTCGATCGCTGCTTGGCGTGTGCCGTCTACGCGCATCCGCTGCCGCGCATCATCAAGGCGTACAAGGATGCGGGCGAGCGCCGTCTGGCACCGTATCTGGCGGAGTTGCTCTACGATACTGCCTTGCATGCCCAGGTGGCAGCCCCCGATCGCTACGGCAGGTGGCAGCCCCCGATCGCTACGGCAGTATGCTGTCCGGCGCCGACGCGGTGGTATTTGTGCCCGCGACTGCGGCAGCGTTTCGGCGGCGTGGATTCGACCATATGGAAGCAATCGCGCGCCCGTTTTGCGATCTTTCGGGTGTCCCGTTGCTGGACGCCCTGGTCAAATACGGTCATGGTGACCAGCGAGAGCTCGGCCGCGATGAGCGCCGGGAGCATGCCCGGGGCGTGTACGAGACGGTCGAGGATGTGCGCGGCCGCCGTCTGCTGCTCATCGATGATGTCATTACCACGGGCGCGACCATGGCAGCAGCCTCGGCGGAGCTCAAGCGTGCCGGCGCCGCAGCAGTCGATGGCCTCGCTATCGCACGCGTTTGGGGCGCGTTGGTAGGGGGTGGTTTTGTGGCAGTGAAGATAGCGCGGCGCATCGAGCCGACAAGCGAGCAACTGGCGGCCTCCGTAGTCCTGACCGGTGCCTCGGCGCTGCGCATGATGCGCGCCGAGCGCCGACAAATGGGTTACATCAGCTGGAGAGACCTCGATCCCGATGAAGAGCGCCGTGTGCTGCATACATCGTCTCCCTCGGCCGAGGACATTTATCTTCCCGATTTGGTGCGGATCGGGGCCGTGAGTGGCGAGGTCCAAGAAGACTTGTGCCTGCTGGTGGGGTCGGCGAAGCAGCGTCGCCGCATGCCTGGTGCAAGCTGGTCCGTTTGTTCTACAGACCTGCCGGACGCCTCGATTTTGGAGGTGGAGCCGGGAGTGTACAGCTTGTCTCCCGAGGCCCTCTGTGCCGCCGTTGCGCGCGAAGTCGGCTGTATCCAGGCATTTGCCCTGGCCCAGGAGCTGTGCTCCAAGATTTCGCTGAGCGATCGCGGGCAGTATCTGCCCCCTTACAGCTCGCCTACCGTGAACAGGCTTGCAAAGGATAAGGACCAGCCGTCAGATGTGGGCTACTTTGAGGTCGAGCCAGTGCTGACGCCCGATCGCCTGGCAGATTACCTTGCGGCATGCAAGGGGAGCGCGGCCAAGCAGCTGCGGCGGCTGTGCCCCTTTCTGTCGGAAAACCTGCGCTCACCCATGGAGTGCATCATGCTTGCCATGTTTTCGCTTCCGTTTTCCTATGGCGGATTTGCCTGCGGTCCCTTTAAGACCGACTACAAGATCGACTTTCTGTCGGAAAACCTGCGCTCACCCATGGAATGCATCATGCTTGCCATGTTTTCGCTTCCGTTTTCTTATGGCGGATTTGCCTGCGGTCCCTTTAAGACCGACCACAAGATCGAGTTCAACGACCGTGCGCAGGCGATCTCGGGGATGCCGTATGCGGTTTGCGATGCCTATCAGGAAGCAGCTCGGTTTGACCTGGAATACAACGGTGAGCAGGGCCATTCGTCTCGCGGCGGGCGCATTCACGATGAAAAACGCAATACGGGTTTGGCGTCCATGGGAATCGAGGTCGCGACGGTCAACAACGAGATGCTCTGCGACATGGAAGCGATGGAAGCGCTCGCATGGCGCATCCACCAGCGTATGGGTAAACGATATCAGAATCGTGTAGAGGCTCGTCGAAAGAGGCAAGATGCTCTGCTGAATACGCTCCGAGCGTGCTTTGGGCTCAAGCCGGCGTAAAACTATGGCTTTATAGGGGGTCTGTTTATATGCCATGTGCAAAAAACGGCAAATATGAGTACTGTTACTAGATTAGTGACAGCAAAAATAAAGAAACTTGGGCCGAAAAACTGGATTCAGCGAAGAGATAATAAACGAATGTGGAATATTTTGGCGCCAAGCGGGCTGTGCGGAACTCAAAAAGGGCTCGTGGGGCGGAAATACGCTGCTACTAAATTGGTAGCAGTACTCATATTTGCCGTTTTTTGCACACGGCACCCTATTTGCCGTTTTTTGCACACGGCACCCTGAGACGGGTGCCCCGGGGCTCCCCGTGGGGGAGCTCCGGGCTTCATGGGGGCACGAATGGTCCGCCCCGACCTGCGAAATCTGTGCTCGCGATGCGAATAACGTCCCTAACCTTAAACTATAGCTTGAACTTAGCTATAATGCGCTACGTTCCTGCCAGGCTGTGGTTGCGGACGGACGAAATGCCCATCCTAGTCCAAGACAGACGCGGTCAAAGGGATCCACGTAAGCGACCGCGTGCGCGCGGCGCGATCATGGCGCGTCCTAGATGTAAGCCGCACCGTCCGTTCTACTTTCTTTGGGGCAATACCGCCTCGCGGGCGAGCGGGCCAGTCGTGAAGGTGGCTGCGGCCTCCCGAGCAAACGCCCCGGTGCGCAAGTGTGGGGTCAAATACCAGGTCAGCTGGTGGGAACAACCCGATATTCCGTGCGGGGCACGGATCGTATACGACACAGAAGGCAGGGTAGTGGACATGGTGAGGGGCAGCTTGATGCATGCGGCTCGGTTAGGTGCTGGGGCCGCGGCGGTCATTGCCGTTTTGGGCCTGAGCGGATGCGCGTTCAATCCACTGTCCACGTTCACGACGCCCACGATCGACCAGATCGAGCGCGAGACCGTTACCCCCACGGTATCGGACGATGCCCTGGTCACGCCGGGAACCCTGACGGTCGCCCTCGATACGTCCGATGCACCGCAGGCCATGCAGGATGCCGACGGAAACCTCACGGGCTATGCGGTCGATGCCGCTCGTGCCCTCGCATGCCGCATGGGTCTCAAGGTCGCCTTTGTCGATGCGTCCTCGGCCGATTCCGCGCTCAGCGATAAAAAGGCGGACATCTTCATTGGCGACATCAAGTCTGCGCGGTCGATGCCGCTCGTGCCCTCGCATGCCGCATGGGTCTCAAGGTTGCCTTTGTCGATGCGTCCTCGGCCGATTCCGCGCTCAGCGATAAAAAGGCCGATATCTTCATTGGCGACGTCAAGTCTACGGACGGCGATGTCAGCTCGCTTGGCACCTGTCTGTACGATGCCCCCGCCGTATTCGGCAAGAGCAGTGACGGCGAGTCGCTGAGCGTTTCCACCGAAACGCTTAACACTGCTACCCTGGGCGTTCAGACCTCCTCGGCCTCGCAGGAGGCGCTCGCCAAGCAAAGCATCACCGCCAACCAAAAGACCTTTTCCAACATCAATGAGTGCTTTGAGGCGCTCGAGTCGGGCGAGGTCGATTACGTGATCTGTGATTCCACGGCTGGTGGCTACCTCGCGCGTCTGATG
>CABRZY010000120.1 GCA_902475475.1 uncultured Collinsella sp. | reverse complement strand
AGAGCGCTTGACTGGCAGTCAAGAGGTCAGGGGTTCGATCCCCCTCGTCTCCACCCGAGCATTGAATGAGGCTCCAACGCAAGTTGGGGCCTTTTTTCATATAGGCACACAAGGTCAAAGGCGGCACCATGATCCTCCTGGTCGACAAGATCGAAAAAAGCTTCGGCGCGCGCGTCCTCTTTAGCGGCGCGTCCTTCCAGATCAACCCCGGCGAGCGCTTCGCGCTCGTGGGCCCCAACGGCGCCGGCAAAACCACCATGCTCAAAATCATCATGGGCATCGACAGACCCGATGCCGGCCAGGTCCAGTACGCCAAGGACTGCCAGGTAGGCTACCTAGAGCAAGAAACCAACCTGGAGCAAAAGAACACCACCATCCTCGCTGAGGTCATGGCCGCTGCCAAGGAAATCCGCCGCATGGGCGAGCGCGCCAACGAGCTGCAGGCTCAGATCACCGAGCTCTCCGAACAGGGAAAGGACGTCGACGCACTCCTCAACGAGTACGGCCAGGTCCAGGACCGCTTTGAGCATCTGGGCGGCTACGAGCTCGAGAGCAACGCGCGCAAAATCCTGTCCGGCCTGGGCTTTAAGGTCACCGACTTTAAGCGCCCGTGCTCCGAGTTCTCGGGCGGCTGGCAGATGCGCATCGCGCTGGCTAAGCTCTTCCTTCGCCACCCCGACCTGCTGCTTCTGGACGAGCCTACTAACCACCTGGACCTCGAAAGCGTCCAGTGGCTGCGCGGCTTTATCGCCAACTACGACGGCGCCGTGCTCATCGTCAGCCACGACCGCGCCTTCATGGACGCCTGCGTCGACCACGTCGCCGCCCTCGAAAACCGTCGCGTGACCACCTACACCGGCAACTACAGCAGCTACCTCAAGCAGCGCGAAGACAACCTGGAGCAGATGCGCGCCAAGCGAGCTGCCCAGGAGCGCGACATCGCCCACATGCAGGTCTTCGTCGACAAGTTCCGCTACAAGCCCACCAAGGCCGCTCAGGCGCAGGAGCGCATCCGCAAGATCGAGCAGATCAAAAAGGAGCTTGTCATCCTGCCCGAGGGCCACAAGCACATCGACTTTAAATTCCCCGACCCGCCGCGCTCCGGCGATATGGTCGTGGGCCTGGAGGGAGTGTCCAAGTCCTACGGCGACAAGCACATTTACAGCGACATCGACCTCAAGCTCTACCGCGGCGAGCACGTGGCGCTCGTCGGCCCCAACGGCGCCGGCAAGTCCACGCTCATGAAAATCCTCGCCGGCCTGGAGCCGCCCACCACCGGCACCCGCGATCTGGGCACCAACGTGGGTGTAGCCTACTACGCCCAGCACGCACTCGAGGGTATGACCGAGTCCAATACCGTCCTGCAAGAGATCGACACCGTTACGCCCAAGTGGACCGTGCCGCAGCAGCGCAGCCTGCTGGGCGCCTTCCTGTTTAGCGACAACGATTCCATCGAGAAGCAGGTCCGCGTCCTCTCCGGCGGCGAAAAGGCGCGTCTGGCACTGGCCAAGATGCTTGTGGCCCCCGAGGCGCTCCTGTGCCTGGACGAGCCCACCAACCACCTGGACATCGACTCGGTGGACATGCTCGAGAACGCCCTGCAAAACTTCCCCGGCACCATCGTGCTGATCAGCCACGACGAGCACCTGGTGCGCGCCGTTGCCAACCACATCATTGACATCCGCGATGGCAAGGTCACGGTCTACGACGGCGACTACGACTACTACCTCTACAAGCGCGAGGACCTCGCGGCCCGCGCCGCCGCCGAGGCGGCAGGGGAGAGTGCGCCGGCCACGGCCAAGTCCGCCAAAGTCACCGCGGCCCAGCCCGATGCGCCCGCCGCCGCTTCCAAGCCTGCCGAGGGCAAGAAGACCAAGGAGCAAAAGCGCGCCGAGGCCCAGGCCCGCGCTGCGCTCAACAAAAAGCTCAAGGGCGTGCGCAACCAGCTCAAGAAGATCGAGGCGGAGCTCGACAAAAAGCGCGCCCGCTATGACGAGCTTATGGAATTGATGGCCAGCGAAGAGCTTTATGCCGATCAGGACAAGTTCAACGCCGCGCTGGGGGAATATAACGGCCTTAAGCAAGAGCTGCCCAAGCTCGAGGACGAATGGCTGGAGCTTTCCACCCAGATCGAAGAGGAGACCGCGCGTGAACTCTCGTAAGGCCGCTGCCGTGGCGATGAGCATCATCGCCATTGCGTGCCGCATCTGCGGCATCTTTATGAGCGCGATGACCGTGCTGCTGTGCTTTAGCGGCCTGACCGCCAAGCTGCAGATTGTCGGCTTTGTCGTTGAGCTTTCACGCGCGCTGCCGAGCGCCATCGCCGGCTACGGCATCATCACATCGCCCTTTGGTGGCGTGTTCCGCCTGGATTACGCCATCGTGGCCGTCATCCTGTTTGTAGCCGACTACCTGCTTACGCGCGCCTCGCGCCGCGTCCGCTAGGGGAGCGCCATGTCCAGCAGCTACATCATGAACCTGCTCGCCAGCGCCGTCGCCGTCATCGTGGGCATCGTCATCCACGAAAGTGCGCACGCCGCCGCGGCCTGGGCACTCGGCGATAAGACAGCCCGTTCGCGCGGCCGCGTGTCACTCAACCCGCTCAACCATATCGACCCGTTCGGCACCATCATCCTGCCACTGCTCATGCTCGCAGCCGGTGGCCCGGTGTTCGCCTTTGCCAAGCCCGTGCCCGTCTACCTCAACAACCTCAAGCACCCCAAGCGCGACGAGGTCCTGGTGAGCGTGGCCGGCCCCGCGTCGAACATCGCACTCGCATGCCTCGCGGCCGCCCTCATGCACGCAACGTACGGCAATCTCTACGCCAGCATGTCCTTTGCCGTGGCGTCGCAGATCATGAACTTCGGCGCCACGTTTATCGTGGTCAACCTGTCGCTCGCGTTCTTTAACCTCATTCCGATTCCGCCGCTTGATGGCTCGTCGATCATCGTGCCCTTCCTCAAGGGCACGGCGCTCAACAACTATTACCGTCTGCAGCAATACGCTATGCCCATACTCATCCTGGTTCTATACCTGCTGCCTATGTGGACCGGCATCGATGTAATCGGCCGCTATTTCGACGTTACCGTGTATCCGCTTGCTGAGCAGCTGCTCAACTTCGCAATCGCCGGCATCTAAGGTAAACTTACAGGTCGTCCGTGTAAAACGGTCGCAGCATGCACCCAAACCGCGCCGCGAAGGCGCCGTCAAAGGAGGTCGAAGATGTCGTATCGCGTGTCGACGCAGGTCTACAGCGGACCTTTCGACCTGCTGCTACAGCTGGTAACCCGCCAAAAAGTTGATATCGGTGCCATCTCGATCAGCGAGGTGGCCGAACAATACCTGGCCGAGGCCGAGCGCATCGAGGCACTGGACCTGGACGTGGCGAGCGACTTTTTGTTGGTCGCGGCAACCCTTTTGGACATCAAGGCCGCCTCGCTGGTGCCTCAGGAGGCCCCGCGCAAAGTCGATGACGACGATGACGAGTTCGACGAAGACCTCGAGGAGCTCAGCACGCTCGACGGCGACGCCTTGCGCGAGGTCCTGATCCAGCGCCTGATCGCTTACAAGCAGTTTAAGGGCGCGGCGGCAGCCCTCGGTGCCCGCATGCAGGCCGAAAGCCGCATGCACCCGCGTGTGGCCGGCCCCGATCCCGAGTTCTTAGGCCTAATGCCCGACTACCTGGCCGGTATTACCCTGCGCGGTCTCGCCGTCATCTGCGCCGACCTGGACGGCAAGCGACAGACCTTCTTGCTGGAGGCCGAGCACGTGGCGCCGCATCGCGTGCCGCTCGACCTGACCGTGGCCTCAGTCGACCGCTTTACCATGGCGCACCAAACCTGCACCTTCCGCGAGCTACTGGACGGCGATGCCACCACCGAGCAGCTCGTCGTCACCTTCCTGGCCATGCTCGAGCTCGCCAAGCGCGGCTCGCTCACGCTGAGCCAGGACGAGATCTTTGGAACCATCCGCATCAACCGCGTCGAGGGCGCCGAGGCCTATGTGCCCGGCGAGGGCCCCGAGCTCACCGAATAGGAGCCGCAACCATGTCAACCCTTTCCACGCTGGAGGCAAACAGCCTCAAAGGCGCCCTCGAGGCGCTGCTGCTGGTGTCGAGCGACCCGGTGAGTGCGCCCGCGCTGGCCGGCGCACTGGATATCGCCCCCGGCGAATGCGCATCGCTGCTCGCCGAGCTCAAGGTTGAGTACGAGGAGGCCAACCGCGGCTTTCAGCTGCGCGAGGTCGCCGGCGGCTGGCGCCTGTTTACGCACCCCGCCTACCACGACGTGGTCGAGGCCTATGTGTTGAGCTGGGACACGCAAAAGCTGTCGCAGGCGGCGCTCGAAACCCTGGCCGTCATCGCATACCACCAGCCCGTGACTCGCGAGGTGGTCAAGGGCATCCGCGGCGTCAATTCTGACGGCGTCATCGCGTCGCTCGTGGACAAGGGCCTGGTGCGCGAGCTCGGCCGCGACCCCCAGCGCGGTCAGGCCATCATTTACGGCACGACCAACGCCTTCTTGGAAAAGTTCGGTCTGCGCTCCACCCACGACCTGCCCGACTTGGAGCAGTTTGCCCCCGACGAGCAGTCGCGCCAGTTTATCCGTGAGCGTCTGAGCGGCCGCAGTATTCAGTCCACACTCGAGGAGCAGGCCGAGGACCTGGAGGAAGAGCGCGAACTGCTCGATACCGATGTTGAAGATGTTGAGGCAGTCGAGGAAGATGACACCCTGATCGTCAACGAGACCTCGGAGGATTTGCATGACGAGGACTAACGAAGCGGGGGAGACGCGCGCCAAGGACAACGCAGTACCCGCAACCGACGCCCAGCCCGTCTACCCGCACACCATGCGCCTGCAGCGCTTTTTGGCGCGCGCGGGCGTGGCGAGCCGCCGCGGCTCGGAGGACCTGATGACCGCCGGCCGCGTGACGGTTAACGGCGAGGTCGCAACCGAGCTAGGTACCAAGGTCGATGTCGACCGCGATCACATCGAGGTCGACGGCATGCCCGTCAAGCTCGACCAGGGCGCCGTGTACCTGATGCTCTACAAGCCGACCGGCTACCTTACCACCATGAGCGACCCGCAGGAGCGCCCCTGTGTGGCGGACTTGGTTCCGCGCGACCGATTTCCGGGGCTCTTCCCGGTGGGCCGCCTGGACCGCGACACCACGGGCCTTTTGCTCTTTACCACCGACGGCGACCTGTCACAGGACCTGCTGCACCCCAGCAAGCACGTCTACAAGACCTACCAGGCACTCGTGGACGGGCAACTGACCGACCGCGATCTAGACTCGCTCCGCCGTGGCATCGAGCTCGACGACGGCCTGTGCCAGCCGGCAATCTGCCGTGTCATTAACGCGCGCGGGGCCGAGGCCGTGGCTCCGCAAGGTATCAAGCCCGGCACCACCGCCGTGGAGGTCATTATCCGCGAGGGCCGCAAGAACCAGGTCAAGCGCATGCTGAGCAAGATCCACCACCCGGTGATCCGCCTGCATCGCTGTAACTTTGCCGGCCTGGAGCTCAAGGATGTGGCCAAGGGCTCTTGGCGCGAGCTCACCGACCGCGAGGTGCAGATCCTCAAGGCCGGCGGCATCCCGCCCAAGCAGGCGAGCGCCAAGCGCAACGGCGGCAAGCCCCAAGAA
>CABRZY010000119.1 GCA_902475475.1 uncultured Collinsella sp. | reverse complement strand
AGGACGACTCGCCTGCCACCTGCTTCATCAGATCCCACATGAGCGTGCCCCAGGGAAGCACCGCGCCCTCGTTGATAGTCTTTGACTCGTCGGGCACCAGGCTCGCCTCGTCCACCTCGCGCATGACACCGGTGCCGCCGCAGGTGGGACACGCACCGCCGCTGTTAAACGCAAGGTCCTCGGCGCTCGGCGCGTAGAACTCACGACCGCATGCAGGGCACGTGAGCGACAGGCCCGCAGCCACGTTAAGGCTCGGCTCCACACGCGCCCCGCAATGCGGGCACACGTGATGGGCGCAACGGCTAAAGAGCAGGCGCAGGCTATTGTTGAGCTCGGTCATGGTGCCAAAGGTCGAGCGTACGCCCGGCACGCTCGGACGCTGGTGCAGCGCGAGCGCCGCCGGCACGTGCAAGACCTCATCCACCTGGGCATGTTCGGCCTGCGTCAGACGACGGCGGGTATAGGTGCTGAGCGCCTCCAAGTAGCGGCGCGAGCCCTCGGCATAAAGAACTCCCAGTGCCAGCGAACTCTTGCCCGAGCCCGACACGCCGGCAATACCCACGAGCTTTCCCAGCGGAATATCGATATCGATGTCTTTAAGGTTATGGACGCGCGCGCCACGTACCTCGATAGCACTTGGTTGTTGCGACACCGTCATCGCTCCCCTTCTGCTCGCCCGCGCCAGTCTTCGCGGGTCAAATGCGTAAAGTACTCGGTACGCACATCGCCCATAAGCTCGCAGGGCACGTCGCGCTCAACGTGATGTGGCGCGAACCCGCATTTTTGCTGGACGCGTAACGACTTGTTATTGCCCTCGTAGTATCCGCACCAAAGCGCCTTGCAACCAAGCGTTTCGAACGCATAGCGCTGCATGGCTCGCACCGCCTCGGGAGCAAAGCCTCGACCCCAGAACGGCTTGGCGACCCAATACCCCACCTCAAGCTCGAGTCCAACTCTTTGGCTGTTCGACCCGCAGCGAGGGAGCATAAGCCCGATGCTGCCAATGGGCTCGTCTGTCTCAGGCAGGCAAATGGCAAAGGTATGGGGCACCGTAAAGACCGTCCGAATGATCTCTCCGCTTTCCCCAATGCTTCGGTGGGGCGGCCAGCCCGCAGCCGGCCCCACGTCCGGGTCGCTCGCATATGCAAACAGGCTCGCCGCATCCGTCTCGCGCCACGGACGAAGCGTCAATCGCTCAGTTTGAATCACCATGTTTTGACCTCACATCTATCGATGTGACAAAAGGGCTGTCCCTTTATCACCCTACTCGTGCCATAAAATGCGATCGCGAATGTACGCGCCCAGCATGGGCACGGTAAACCGGACGAGGCCGTATCCGGCAGCCTCGATGACGCGCTCGCGAATCAGGTTTGCACGATATTTACTCGCCCAGCTCTGGGTGCGATCGCAACGCTCAATGATGTCCGCCATGCGCGTCGGCTTACCCTCGTCAGCAGCCATGGCCTCGATAAAGAGGCGTTGCGGACTGCGCAATCCATAATACAGGGGCGCGTCGACCGCTTCGTAGAACTCAGAGATGGCATCCACATGGCCAGCCTCGACATCGTACCTTTCAATGACCTGCGAGTTGCGCCGGACGGCAGAGCGCCACATGTAATAGCCCACCAGCTGAACCATATAGGGATGCCCCATGCTCTTGTGTGCCGCAAGGTCCGCCGTCTCCGCGTCAACGTAAAGACCAGCGTCTTTGACCGTCTGGATATATGAATCGCGCACTTTGGGCAAAGAAATCGCCCCCAGCGTACGCTGCTGGGCGCGGCGCAGAAACGTTACGCTCGGCTCTTCGAGCAAGTCATCAACCATACTGGGCAAGCCGGCAAAAACCAGCGCAAGACCGCACTGGTCGCTATCGGGCAAGCCCGTGGCATCTTGATCTCCAAGCACTTGCTGATAGAGAACGGCAAGAGCCGCCAGTTCCTCGATAGACGCCGATTGCGCCTCGTCAATCGCAAACAGTAAGCCCTTTCCCGGCCCGAGCTTCTTGAGGCGCTCGTTGACCAGCCCTCGCAACGTCTCGCCCTTTGCTCGCGCCGCCTCGACCGACATCCGGCCAAACGACGGACCGAACTCCATTGACGTCACAATGGGTTTATTCGAGCGAAGCGCATCGACCAAGCGGTCGCATAAGCCAAGCGAAGCGGAATCGGAGACAACCGCCCATCCGCGCTCATTGGCTAGACGTTGCAGCTCCCGCAGGAGAACCGTCTTGCCGCAGCCACGGTTTCCCGTAATGAGCATGAGCCTGCCCGGCGCTCCGGCGCCGTTATCGAGCCCTTCCTGAAAATCTTCGATGACCGACTCTCGACCGATGAGTATCGGAGGCCGCTTGCCTGCCGTTGGCTTAAAGGGATTTGGATTCATGTCGGCCTCCTCGGATTGGCAAACCCTGATAATAGTTATACCAACTTATACCGAGTTATACCAATAGCATGTGACAAAGGAGCCGTCCCTTTGTCACATGTGGCCGAAAAACTCGGCGTCTGCTGCTCGCCAGGGGCGAAAGGTGGCGGGATCGATCTTTACGTGCGCCGCGGCGGGTACGTCGTACCACTTGACGGTGTAGCCAGCGCCGTGAGAGCAAAAGACCGAGTCAGGCGTGTTGGGCAGATCGGCCTCGGGCTCGTAGGCGGCCGCCTCGATGACGCGCTCGACATCATGGCAAGCCGCATAACCGGCGAACTCTAGGTACAGATGTCCGCGACCGCTCGTGTAGGCAGCTACCTCCAGCGCGTAATCCTGCACCTCGGATGCCGGTACGCGACCCACAAGCTTCGCCCGATCGCCCGTCATCGCCGGCGGCTCGTACTCAGCGCCCATGCGCGTGGCGTCTGAGAGCGCCCGGCCCACGCACTCCCCCGGCACCTCGAGCTCAAAGTGGTACCACGGCTCCAACAGCACGTCTGCGCCGACCTCGCGCGCCTGCATCAAACCCTGGCGAATCGCGCGGTACGTGGCCTGGCGAAAGTCGCCGCCCTCGGTGTGTTTGGCATGCGCGCGGCCGCCCGTGAGCGTAATGCGCACATCGGTGATGGGCGAGCCGGTCAGCACGCCCAGGTGATCGCGCTCCATAGCGTTGGTGAGCGCCAGACGTTGGCAGTTAAGATCGAGCTCGTCGGTCGAGGTCACGGTGCCAAATTGCACGCCCGAACCCGCTGGCAACGGCTCCAAGCGCAGATGCACCTCGGCATAGTGGCGCAATGGCTCAAAGTGGCCCACGCCCTCAACCGGCTGCGAAATAGTCTCCTTATAGAGAATGCCGCCGGGCTCAAACTCGACCGCAAAGCCAAAACGATCGGCCAGCACGCGCTGCACGACCTCGAGCTGCACCGCTCCCATAAGCTGCAGATGTATTTGTTCAAGATGCGTGTTCCAGCTTACGCCGAGCATGGGGTCTTCGTCTGCCAGCTCAGTCAACGCTTTGAATACCACATGGACGTCGTGTTCGCCCGGCAGCACGGTATAGGTGAGAACCGGCGCAATGACAGGTGCATCGCCCGCGGGCTCCGCGCCCAGGGCGTCCCCCGGGCGAACGTGCGCAAGACCCGTCACGGCACAAATACCGCCAGCAGCAACTTCTTGGGCAAGCTCATACTTCTCGCCGTTATAGATGCGTACCTGGTCGACCTTCTGCTCCCACGCCTCGGCACCGGA
Source organism: uncultured Collinsella sp. (assembly GCA_902475475.1). Taxonomy (GTDB): domain Bacteria; phylum Actinomycetota; class Coriobacteriia; order Coriobacteriales; family Coriobacteriaceae; genus Collinsella. Next base: position 1,991 of record CABRZY010000119.1, on the reverse strand, counting down.
ACGTCCGTTAATCATCTGCTTGGCATGCAGCGTGCCGCCGGTCACTTTAACCCAAGCCAAGCGCTCACCGCGATCCCCGCGGCTCACGCGGTAGACGCGCGCGGCAAACTCCGAGAGCCATGCCTGTTCACGCATCAGTGTACACATGCCATCTAGCAGCTCGTCCACGCCTTGGTCCTTGAGCGCCGAGCCGGCAAAGCAGGGAAAGAGCTTGCGCTCGGCAACCATGCGCGACAGCGTCGCGACGGAAAGCTCACCCATCTCGAGAAACTCCTCGAGCGCCGCCTCGTCTAACGCAGCAGCATCCTCCTGAACGGTGCCGCCCGCCAGCAGTTCGTTGGCATCCAGGCAGCCCTCGGAAAGATGTTGCCCAAGCTGTGCCAGCAAAACATCGCGGCCGGGATTCTCCAAATCGATCTTGTTGATGAAGATGAGCGTCGGGATGTCATAGCGCGCAAGCAGGCGCCACAGGGTTTCGGTGTGCCCCTGTACGCCATCGTTGGCGCCCACAACCAAAATCGCATAGTCGAGCGCGCGCAGCGTGCGCTCCGCCTCGGCCGAAAAATCGACGTGGCCGGGCGCATCCACAAGCATGACGTGGGTATCGCCGTGGTCGAGCACGGCCTGAGACGAGAAGATCGTAATGCCGCGCTCGCGCTCGATCGCGTTAGTGTCCAGATGCGAATCGCCATCGTCCACGCGGCCGCGCTTGCGAATGCGACCCGCGTTGAACAACATGGCCTCGGCCAACGTGGTCTTGCCGGCATCGACATGCGCCAAGATTCCAACGACTGCCTGCTTCGACATGGCTCTCCTCTTATTACAAGCCCATCGCACGCGGCAACGGGCGTCCTCGTTCCACACTGGATGATACAATTTACGAGCCGGCGGGTGATTTGCAAGCCGGGGCCCTATCCCCCGACCGAGCTCATCGCTCCGCGTTGCCGCGCGGCGATTATCGTAGGTTCGCGCCTTGCGAAAGCCGGCTTGCAAATCAGCACAGCGAACGAAAATGACCCCACCTGGGCCAGTTTCGTTCGCATGAATTATTGATATGAGGCGTCGCTCTTACGCCTCGCGCAGCCAATCGAACGCAACACGCGCCGTGCCGTCGGACACATAGACGATACCAGCGCACTCAAAGCCGGCCTTTATGATGGCACCCTGCATGGGCAGGTTATCCTGATGCGTGTCGATACGCAGGTGGTCGGCACGCTCCTTGGCAAAGGCAAACATCGCAGCCGCGATACCGTGCACGGTGCCGTCGGATGCCACACGGTGCAGCACGGCGTACGGATTGTCGCTACGCCATTGACCGTCCTCAATTACGTCATAGCACTCGTCCGGGCCCGGTAAAAAGGCAAACGTCGCCACCACGCGGCCGTCGACTTCGCACACATAGCTGTCACCGGCGGCGATATCGGCAGCCAGCTGCTCGGCAGAAGGCGTGCCCTCGGGCCACTGCGTGGCGTTGCCATGCGCGCGCATAAAGGCGCGGGCCGCGTCATAGATAGCCATGACGGCGGGAATGTCGGTATCGAGGGTTTTTCTGATCATCACGCGGCGACCTCACGTTTATTGGTATCACTTTGATTGAGCAATGATACCAACGTTTGGAGAGGGGCGCGATGCAGATGGGAAGCAAAAAGCGAGCCGCCTGGTCAAAGGCCAAAAGCGAGTTTTTGGGCGCTGCCACCGGCGGCGATATGAGCGACCTGTTTGCGCGCGAGGATGAGCGCCGCGACGCCCTGGATGCCGAGCGAGATGAAGCCTGGCGCTACAAGTCGTGCGAGCGCAAAAACCGTTACGACACGCGCGCCGAGGCCGAGGCCGTTATGGCCTACTGCGAAAACCGCGGGCGGCGCGGTTTGGCCTGCTACAAATGCGAATACTGCGGCGGCTGGCACCTGACGTCGCACCCTTGGAAATAGGCGCCACATCGGCACGGCACTGACGGAGCGCCAACCATCGCACGCAAGCTACGGGCGCGG
>CABRZY010000118.1 GCA_902475475.1 uncultured Collinsella sp. | reverse complement strand
AAAGGAGCTGATATGTGCGATTGCACAGATCATAAGGACGAGATCCCTGCCTACGACGCGCAGGCCATTGAGTCCAGGTGGATGAAGGCCTGGGAGGACTCCAACCTCTTTGCCGTCGACACCGACGACAGCAAGCCCAAGAAGTACGTGCTCGAGATGTTCCCGTATCCGTCGGGCGACCTGCACATGGGCCACGCGCGCAACTACACCATCGGCGATGCCATGGCCCGTCAGGCTCGCATGCGCGGCTACGACGTGCTGCACCCCATCGGCTTCGATGCCTTTGGCCTGCCTGCCGAGAACGCCGCCATCAAGCACAACACGCAGGCTGCCGCCTGGACGTATAAGAACATGGATCAGGCGCTTGCCACGATGAAGCGCATGGGCTTCTCCTACGATCTGGATCGCATGGTCAAGACCTGCAGCCCCGACTATTACCGCTGGGGCCAGTGGATCTTTGAGAAGCTGTGGGAAAAGGGCCTGGTCTATCGCAAGAAGAACCCGGTCAACTGGTGCCCCACCTGCAAGACCGTTCTGGCCAACGAGCAGGTCACCGAGGGTAAGTGCTGGCGTTGCGGCACCGAGCCCGAGAAGCGCGACCTTGAGCAGTGGTACTTCAAGATCACCGAGTACTCCCAGGAGCTGCTCGACGATCTGGAGAAGCTCCCCGGCTGGCCTGAGCGCGTCAAGCAGATGCAGGCCAACTGGATTGGCCGCTCCGAGGGCGCCGAGGTCGACTTTACCCTGTGCGACAAGGACGGCGAGCCCATTGAGGGCGAGGAGGGTAAGATCACCGTCTTCACCACGCGCGCTGATACGCTCTTCGGTGTCTCCTTCTTTGTCCTGGCTCCCGAGTACGCGCGCCTGCACGAGCTCGTCGAGGGCACGGAGTATGAGGAGGCCGTCACCAAGATCGTCGAGGACTCCAAGCATATCTCTGCCGTCGAGCGTGCCCAGGGCACCCTCGAGAAGCACGGTGCCTTTACCGGCCGCTACGTGGTAAACCCCGTCAACGGCGAGAAGGTCCCCGTGTGGGTTGCCGACTATGTCGTTGCCGACTACGGCACCGGCGCCGTCATGGCTGTTCCCTGCGGCGACCAGCGCGACTTTGAGTTTGCCCGCAAATACGACCTGCCGATCGTGCCGATCATCCTGGACGATGACGACCGCGCTGCCGTCGAGGCCAGCGGCGAGACCATCGATACCTTCCATGCCGAGACCGTCGACTGGGATTGCGCCCACGCTGCCGAGGGCACGCTTGTCCAGTCCGGCAAGTACACCGGCATGCGCGGCGGCAAGCACTCCGAGGGCGAGGCTGCCATCGTGGCCGACCTCGAGGCCATGGGCTGCGGTCGTCGCAAGGTCGAGTTCCGTCTGCGCGACTGGCTCATCAGCCGTCAGCGCTACTGGGGCAACCCCATCCCGGCCATCCACTGCGAGCACTGCGGCATCGTGCCCGTGCCCGAGGACCAGCTGCCGGTGACGCTGCCCGAGAACCTGGACCTGGGTGCCGGCGAGACCCTCGCCGAGTGCAAGGAGTTCTACGAGACCACCTGCCCGGTCTGCGGCCGCCCGGCCAAGCGCGAGACCGATACCATGGACACCTTCACCTGCTCCAGCTGGTATTACCTGCGCTACACCGACCCGCACAACACCGAGCTGCCCTTTTCCCGCGAGGCTGCCGACCGTTGGATGCCCGTCGATAACTACATCGGTGGCATCGAGCACGCCATTTTGCACCTGCTCTACAGCCGCTTCTTTACCAAGGCGCTGCGCGACCTGGGCCTGCTGAGCGTTGACGAGCCCTTCACCAACCTGCTGTGCCAGGGCATGGTCAAGGACGAGAACGGCGACACCATGTCCAAGTCCAAGGGCAACGTCGTGCCCCCGAGCTCGGTTATCGAGCCCTACGGCGCCGACACCATGCGTCTGGCGATCCTGTTTATCGCCCCGCCCGAGAAGGACTTCGACTGGGATCCCAAGGCCGTCGAGGGCGCCAACCGCTTCATTAAGCGCGCCTGGCGTATCGTGTGGCAGCTCGTCCAGTCTGGCGACGTCAACGTTACCTTTGACAAGTCCGCGCTCGATGAGACCGCGATGAAGCTCTATCGCGAGCGTCACCGCACCATCGCCAAGTGCACCGAGGACTTCGACCGCGGCCAGTTCAACACCGCGATCTCGGCCGTCATGGAGCTCGTCAACGCGGCGAGCGCCTACCTCAACGCCACCGAGGGCGCTGATCGCGACAAGGCCCTGTGCTACGGCGTGGCCAAGGACATCGTGAGCGTCCTTGCCCCCATCTGTCCGTTCTGGGCCGACGAGCTGTGGCACGAGGCACTCGGCTGCGAGGGCAACGCCTACACCGCCGCCTGGCCCGAGTTCGACCTGGCCGAGTCCATCGAGGACACGGTGCAGATCGTCGTGCAGGTGCTCGGTAAGGTTCGTGGCCGCATTGACGTCGCCCGCGACGCCTCCAACGAGGAGATGCAGGCTGCCGCCGAGGAAGCCGTCGCCAAGTGGCTTGAGGGCAAGACGGTTGTTAAGGCCATCTGCGTGCCCGGCAAGCTGGTTAACCTGGTGATCAAGTAAGCGCTGCGCGCTTGGCTGACGTGCTATAGGCGAGGGGCGATCCGGCTGGGTCGCCCCTCGTTTTTCATGTACCTGTCCTGGTGCCTGCTGTCAATTGTTCTATTCTTGTGGAGAAGCTGTGCGCACGCTGACCTGCAGATTCGTACTGTGCTTGCACGTTTCCGCAGCTATTGGTATAGTTTGTTTGCAAATGAAGTTGTAATTGAAAGAAGTGGGGTTTCGGCCCCGCTTCTTTTTTGTATGGATGGAGGTGCCGCAATGGTCAAGACCAAGACCGAGCAGGCGATCATCGACGCGCTCGAGGCCGTCGCTCCCCAGCACGATGTCGACATCGTCGACGTCGAACTCGTGGGTGCCACCAAGGCCCCCTGCGTGCGCGTGCGTATCGAGGGTGCCGAGGGTCAGAGCCTGTCGCTCAACGACGTCACGGCCAACACCAAGTGGGTCGGCGATGTGATTGAGGAGCTCGACCCCATCTCTTCGAGCTATACGCTCGAGGTGTCGAGCCCGGGCATGGCGCGCCCGCTGCGCCGCCCGCGCGACTTTGCCCGCTTTGTGGGCGAGGATTGTGAGCTCACCTCCATTGCCACTGAGGGCCGTCGCAAGTACGCCGGCAAGATTGCCGCCGCCACCGAGACGAACGTGACCCTCGAGCTCGAGGACGGCGAGTCCGTTTCCCTCGATTTCTCTGATGTTAAAAAGTGCAAGTTGAAGCCCACCTATGACTTCAAGCCCGCGAAGGAAGGAAAGTAAGATGGCAGCATCCGACATGATGTCCGCCCTGATGGAGCTTTGCCAGGAGAGGCATATCGACCAGCTCTACCTGATCGACCGTCTGGAGCAGTCGCTCGCCAAGAGCTATGCCGAGATTTTGCATCTTGACTGGGGCGCTAAGGTGACCATCGACCGCACCACCGGCAAGATTTACGTTTACCGCCTGGAGCCGATTGACGATTCCATGGACGAGGAGGGCAACTTCACCGAGTTCGAGGAGATCGACGTCACCCCCAAGAACACGAGCCGTATCGCCGCCCAGCACGCCAAGGCCGAGATCAACGCCATCGTTCGCAACTCCGCCCGCGAGCAGATCTACGAGGAGTTCTCCGGCCGCATCGGTGACCTTATCAGCGGTACCGTGCTGCAGTCCACGCCCGACTTCACGATCGTCAAGATCCGCGACGGCGTCGAGGCCGAGCTGCCGCACTTTGACCAGCGCCGTTATGAGAACGAGCGCAACGAGCGTCCTATGGGCGAGCGCTACCTGCACAACCAGCACATCAAGGCCGTGATTATCGACGTTCGCGACCCCAATTCCAACCTGCAGCCGGTTCGCGGCGAGCATAGCCGTCCGCCGATCGTCATCTCCCGTACTCACCCTGAGCTCATGCGTCGTCTGTTTGAGCAGGAGGTGCCCGAGATTTATGAGGGCACCGTCCAGATTAAGTCGATCGCCCGCGAGCCGGGCCAGCGCTCCAAGGTCGCCGTCCATTCGCTCGACGATCGCCTGGATCCCGTGGGCGCCTGCGTCGGCCCCAAGGGCAGCCGTGTCCGCGCCGTCGTTGGTGAGCTCCGTGGCGAGCGTGTCGACGTCATCCTGTGGGATGCCGATCCGGCCGTCTATGTCGCCAACGCCCTGTCGCCCGCCAAGGTCACCCGCGTCCTCATCGACGAGGAGAAGGCCTACGCCGGCGTCATCGTGCCCGACGACCAGCTGTCCCTCGCCATTGGCAAGGAGGGCCAGAACGCCCGCCTCGCCGCTCGCCTGACCGGCTGGCATATCGACATCAAGTCCGAGACCCTTGCCGCTGACATCCTCAAGAACGTTCCCGTTCACGAGGAGCCCGCCGCCGACCTGATCGGTGACGAGGAGGACGACGACGTCCGTCGCTGCGAGTACGTGTCCGAGGACGGCATCCAGTGCCGCAACCAGGCTCGTCCCGGCTCCCGTTTCTGCGGTGTCCACGACACCGACGCCTTCGATGATGCGGAGGACCTGATCTAGCGCGCGGCCGCGCCGGACAGGTTTCGGCGCATCTCCCACGCTCGTTCAGTCTCTAGGCACCAAGGTGCCAGAAAGGGTAGGTGAAGTCATATGGCAAAAGTCCGTGTGTCCACCCTGGCCAAAGAGTTCGGCATGACCTCCAAGGAACTGATGGGTCATCTCGCCGATATGAAGATTCCCGCTAAGTCCGCTTCCTCCGCCCTGGAGGACGCCTACGTCGCCATGGTCCGCAAGCAGCTCGCCCCGGTGATCGAGGCCCGTGCCCAGGAAGTCGAGGCCGAGGAGCAGGCCGCTGCCGCCGAGGAGGCCGCGCGTGCCGCCGAGGCCGAGCGCGAGCGCATCGCTGCCGAGAAGGCACGCGAGGAGGAGCGCCGCCAGTTCGCCGCGGCCCAGGCTGCCGAGGAGGCCGCCCGCGCCGAGGCCGAGGCCAAGAAGAAGGCCGAGCAGGAGCGCCTTGCCCGCGAAAAGGAAGAGGCCGCCCGCGAGGCTCAGCGTCGCGCCGTCCCCGCATCTGACTCCGGGTCGCGTTTCCGTTCGCTGCTCGACCAGATCGCCGCGCAGGAGACCGTGCTCAAGGAGAAGAAGGACGCCGAGAGCAAGGCCAAGGCCGAGCGTGCCGCCGAGCGCGGTAGCCGTCGCGGCAATAACGACCGTCGCGGTGGTCGTCGTAATGACCGCAACGCCTCCGATAACAATTCCGAGCGCAACGCCTCCGAGAGCCGTCCGCATAGCCATCGCACCAACGCCAGCAACAATGTCGCTGCCGGCATGGACTTCCCTAACCCCGACAAGCAGGGCAAGGGCAAAAAGCGCAAGGGCGGACACAACAACGAAGAGGACCACTACAGCCGCATGGCTCGCGAGGCCGAGGAGTACAGTCGCGAGAAGGTGCTCGAGGAGGCTCGTGCCGCCGTCGAGGAGGCTTCTCGCGAGTCCACCGGTCGTCGTAAGAAGCGCAAGGAGAAGCGCGAGCGCGAGGCTGCAAAGGCTCAGGAGGAGCGCAAGATAGAGGAGGCACTGGCCCAGGGTGTGAACCCCGAGGAGCTCGATGCCATCAAGGTCTCCCAGGGCGT
>CABRZY010000117.1 GCA_902475475.1 uncultured Collinsella sp. | reverse complement strand
TCTCGGAAGGCACGTGCAGACCTTTCGTCATGGCCTCCTACCTTTCTTTCGGGCCTTTCGGCCGAATCTCTCAGCGCCCTTCCATAGCGGACGCTGCTTGCTGACAGCTCTAGTTATATCCAAATTCCACCCGCAATTCCACCTCGCCCCCGAACGGTCAACAAAGTGCGATGAACGGTATATCGCATGAGATTCCCCCATAATGTACTTCGGCGTTCTAAAGTAACTTTTCTAAGGTAAACGCTCTTTTTTCCTAAAAACTATTTGCAATTGCATCTCTAAACTTTTGATTTAGAATTGCATAGCTAAATCGGTTTTATGTATATAAATGATGTTTGTTTACGTTTCCGCCTGCATTCAATGATATTCAGCTATCCATCATTCTTATTCACACTTACGTACCAGTTGAGTGAGGATATAGACCGCTTGCAGACGAGCAGGGCGTCAGTCCTATGACTTGTCAGCGTAAGAAGTAGGTAAAGATACCGTTCGCACAATACGTCCGTGCCACAAGTCGACTAAATTGAGACAATAGTGAATAGGGTTAGGCTACCGTCCCCTGCGGGGACTGAACGGACAGATGCATATGCCGAGCAAAATCGAAAAAAAGCAAGCCGCCGCAAAGCTGCGCAAACCGCCTCGCGACTTCTCGTACACGCAGAACCGAGAGCTCAGCTGGCTACGCTTTGACAACCGTGTGCTTGACGAAGCCTTCGATGAGACCGTTCCGCTGTTCGAGCGTCTAAAGTTCGTGTCGATTTTCGAGTCTAACCTCGACGAGTTTCTCATGGTGCGCGTGGGCGGCCTGTCCGATCTGGCAGAGCTCAAAAAGCAACCTGTCGACAACAAGAGCAATATGACCGCCTCCGAACAGGTCGATGCTGTCATGGCCGAAATGCCCGGGCTCCTTACCCGTTGGGAGTCCATCTTTAAGAGCATCGAGGGCAAGCTCGACACCTTGGGCGTTCACCGCGCCCGCATCGATTCGCTTACGCCCGAGGAGCGCACCTTTGTAACCCGCTACTTCCAGGCCTACGTGTCGCCGGTCATCTCGCCGCTGGTCATCGATCCTCGCCACCCCTTCCCCAACCTACGCAATGGCGCGCTCTATCTGGCCTGTGGTCTGGACGGCGCCACCGACGAGGAGAGCCTGCTGGGCCTTATCGAGATTCCCGCCTCGATGAACCGCGTGGTCGAGATCCCCTCGCCCACCGGCACCTACTCCTACATCTTGCTCGAGGACGTCATCCTCGCCTGCCTGGACAGCTGCTTTGGCTCCTATAAGCCGCTGGATCGTGCGCTGATCCGCGTCACCCGCAACGCCGACATCGATCCGGACGGCGAGGGCGTCGAAGAGGAAGAGGACTACCGCCAGCACATGAAGCGCATCCTCAAGAAGCGCCTGCGTCTGCAGCCGGTAGTGCTCGCGGTCTCGGGGTCGCTCGAGAAGGCAACGCTCAAGACCATCCGCAAGGCGCTCGAGCTTTCGCGCCGCTCTGTCTTTACCTGCGATATCCCGCTCGACCTGGGCTACGTCTTTGGCATTGAGGGCAAGATTCCCGAGCACCTGCGCAACGAGCTGCTCTTTACGCCGTTTAGGCCGCAGCCCAATCCCACCATCGACATGACCCGCTCCATCCGCGAGCAGGTGCTGCAGCACGACAAGCTGCTCTTTTATCCCTACGAGGCCATGAACCCCTTCCTGGATCTGGTGCACGAGGCCGCCTACGACCCCGAGTGCATCTCGCTGCGCATCACGCTCTACCGCGTGGCCAAGCAGAGCCGCCTGTGCGAGTCGCTGATCGATGCTGCCGAGAACGGCAAAGAGGTCACGGTGCTCATGGAACTTCGTGCCCGCTTTGACGAGCAGAACAACATCGAGTGGGCCGAGCGCCTGGAAGAGGCCGGCTGCACCGTCATCTATGGTTCCGAGGGCTTTAAATGCCACTCAAAGATCTGCCAGCTCACCTATCGCGAGGGCATGGCGCTAACGCGCCTCACGCTTTTGGGCACCGGCAACTTTAACGAGAAGACGGCCAAACTCTACAGCGACTTTATGCTCATGACAGCCCATCCCGGCATCGGTGAAGACGCCAACCTGTTCTTCCGCAATCTGTCGCTGGGCAACCTGCGCGGCGACTACCGCTTCCTGGGCGTAGCGCCGGTCGGCCTCAAGCCGCTCATCATGCGCGGCCTGGATCGCGAGATCCAGCGCGCCCTCGCTGGCGAGCCCGCCCGCGTGTTCTTTAAGCTCAACTCGCTGACCGACCGCGAGGTCATCGACAAGATCGCCGAGGCATCGTGCGCTGGAGTCCGCGTAGACATGATCATCCGCGGCATCTCGTGCCTCAAGCCCGGTGTTCCAGGCAAGACCGAGAACGTGCATGTCCGCTCCATCGTCGGACGCTTTTTGGAGCACGCGCGCGTCTATGCTTTCGGCGTGGACTCGGACATGATTTACCTGAGCTCGGCAGACATGATGACGCGCAACACCGAGCACCGCGTGGAGATTGCCTTCCCCGTGCTCGACCCCACCTGCCGCGCCCTAGTGCACGAGTACATGGGCATGCAGCTGCGCGACAACGTGAAGGCCCGCAACCTCACGAGCGACGGCACCTGGGTCCCCGTGGAGCGTGCAGAGGGTGAGAAACCCTTCAACTCGCAGGAGGCTCTGCTGGAGCGTGCCTATCGCAACGCCGAGGCCGCCGCGCAGCAGCGCGCACAGGAGAAGGAACGTGTGGCCGAGGAGGCCATTCAGGCCGAGGTTGAACACGGGGCAGCCGCCAAACCGGAAGCGGTTGCAGCTCCCCCGGTGAATGAGCCCGAGGCTGCCGCAGAGCCCGCCGTGGAGAAAGCGCCCGAGCCCGCTACTGCGACTCCGGAGCCCGCCGCCGAGGCAAAGCCCGCCCCTGCTCCTGAGCCGCAGCCGGCCACACCCAAGGTCCAAGAGGTCCAGGCGACCGTCATTGAGCCCGAGTCTGCACCTGCACCTCAGCCCGATCCGCAGGTCATCAAGCCCGCACCCGAGACGAGCGCCCGTCGCGATAAGCCCGCCGGCAAGACCAAGGCCATCGAGCGCCATCGCCCCGGCCGCGTGCGCATGGGCCTGGGTCTGATCGGCCTGGGTCTTAAGACGCTCATTACCGGCAAGACGAAATAGTCGTTTGTAGAAGCAGTTTGTAGAAGCGCCCCGCATTTGAGGAAAGCCTCGGATGCGGGGCGCTTTTCCCTGCTACCATGGTGCGAACAACAACGCGAATGACAGGCAGGAATATGAAGCTCACTATAGAATCGATGACCTACGGCGCCGACGGGCTGGCGCACGCCGACAACGGCAAGGCCGTCTTTGTGCAGGGCGCCGTGGCAGGCGACACCGTCGAGGCCGAGGTCGTACAGGACGGCAAGTCGTTCATGCGTGCCCGCACCACCGAGATTCTGGAGCCAAGCCCCGATCGCATTCAGTCTCCCTGCCCCTTCGTGGGCATCTGCGGCGGCTGCTCGTGGGGCAATCTCTCACGCACGGCACAGCTCGCCGCCAAGGAGCAAAATCTGCGCTCCACGCTCGAGCGTATCGGCAAGTTCAGCCCCGATCAAGTCGATGAACTGGTGCAACCCATCCGCCACACCAAGGATGATTGGGGCTACCGCAATAAAATCGAACTCGAGCCGACCGTTGTAAACGGCCGCGTGCGTCTTGGCATGCACGGTGTCGATCCTCGCAAGATCGTGACCGTCGATTCGTGCCCGTTGTTCGACAAACGCTTCCCCAAGGCACTCAAATCGGTCGTCGGCGCGCTCAATTATCTGAGCGGCAGCCACGACCTGGGCCTTGAGCGCGTGGGCATTCGCGCCTCACGTCGCACCAAGGCACTCGAGGTGGCGCTCTGGACGCCTACGGGCTCTTTCCCGCGCTCGCAAGTCTCGCGCGTGTTGGCAGACGCCGCGCACCCCACAAGTGTCGTACGCGTGATGAGCAAGGGCGAAAAGAAGGCCCGCCGTGTTTCCAAGGTCGAAATGCTCGCCGGAGAGGGCTCATGGACCGAGAATATCGCCGAGGGTCAGATGCGCTTGTCTGCCCCGTCTTTTTTCCAGGTCAACACCAAGGGTGCCGAGATTTTGATCGAGCTTGTCATGGAAACGCTCGATCCGCAGGAAGACGAGCTTGCCGTGGACCTGTACTGCGGTGCCGGCACCTTTACCCTGCCGCTCGCCCGCCGCTGCGACTTTGTCGCCGCCGTCGAGGCCTACGGCCCCGCCGTGCGCGACCTGCGCCGTAACCTGGAGATCAACAAGCTTGATAACGTCGACGTCATTGGCGGAGACGCGGTGCGCGAGTTCCCCGACCAGGATGCCGACGTCTTGGTGGTCGACCCGCCGCGCGCAGGCCTCGCCCCCGAAGCGATCGACCTTATCGCCAGCACGAGTGCCCACGATGTCGCCTACGTGAGCTGCGACCCGGCCACCCTGGCGCGCGATCTCAAACGCTTTGTCGAAGAAGGCACCTTCTCCCCCGTAAAGATCACGCCAGTCGACCTGTTCCCACAAACCTTCCACTGCGAGACCGTCGTCCACCTTAGGCGCAACTAGCCACTTAATCATTGCTCAGAAAAATCATTGGGAAATCGAGCGTGGCAAGCGGAGGTCTTCGGGGTATAAGACGGCTAATTGTATGCCGCCTATGAAAGGAACCCTCATGCCCAGCGTTGCCGTTCTCGCCGCCGATGGCTTTGAAACTATTGAATGCTTGACCATGGTCGATGTCATGCGTCGCGGCGGCGTGCGTGCCACGCTCGTCTCGATTATGCCCACGCGTGAGGTCGTAAGCTCGCTGCAGATCCCCGTGACCTGCGATGCGCTCTTTGATGAGATCAACTTTGACGAGTACGACTGCGTCGTGCTGCCCGGCGGCCTGCCCGGTGCCACCAACCTGCGCGCCGATCAGCGTGTCTGCGACGTGGTCTGCGAGTTCGCCGCGACCAAGCACGTCGCCGCCATCTGCGCCGCCCCGTTTATCCTGGGCGAGCTCGACCTACTCGAGGGGCGCCACGCCACGTGCTTCCCTGGCTTTGAGAAAAGCTTCCCCGAAGGCGCCTATACTGGCGAGAAGGTCACGCAAGACGGCAACATCATCACTGCCAGCGGCATGGCACAGTCACTCCCCTTTGCATTGGAGCTGCTGCGCACGCTCGCTGGCGACAAGGCCGTCGAGAAGGTCGCCGAGGGCATCCAACTATGATTTTGGCTTCGCAATCGCCGCGCCGCATAGAGCTGATGCGCGAGGCAGGCTACAACATTCGCGTGATTCCCGCGGATATCGACGAAACGCCCTTTGATGGCGAGGCCCCGCTCACGCTTGTCGAGCGCTTGGCACGCGCCAAGGCGGCTGCCGTTGCTGCCGAGTATGCCGAGCCCAATGAGCTGACGGTCGCGGCCGACACCATCGTCACCTTTGACGGCAAGATTCTGGGCAAGCCGGCAACCGAGGACGAGGCGCGCACCATGCTCCGTGAGCTTTCGGGCCGCACGCACCAGGTCGCAACCGGCGTCTGCATCGTTAAGGCAGGCGATACGGCCGCCCCGCATGCCGCCGAGAGCCTGTCGTTTGTCGATGTGACCGACGTGACGTTCTACGAGCTCACCGACGAGCAGATCGAGCACTACGTTGCCTCGGGTGTTTTCCGCCGCGCCT
>CABRZY010000116.1 GCA_902475475.1 uncultured Collinsella sp. | reverse complement strand
TGATTATGCCCCTATTCGCAGCCAAAAATCGACCGTTTACCGAAATTGTTTGCAGTATTCGTAAAATAACTGCGCGAAATCGGTTTCGAGCTATTGACGAGTCGAAATAGGTTTCTAATACAGGCCCGCCTCGCGAATGGCCTCGACAGCCAAAGCGATCTGATCGGGCGGTAGGACCAGCGCCATGCGCACGTGCCCCTCGCCCGAAGGACCAAAACTCGCGCCCGGCGTCACCACAACGCCGGCCTTCTCCATGAGCTCCTCGCAAAACGCCATGGAATCGGTGCGACCACCGGGAAGCTTGGCCCACACAAACATAGAGCCATGCGCGTTGGGACGCTCCCAGCCCAGGCCCTCAAGACCATCGCACAGGGCATCGCGGCGCTCCTGGTACTTCAGACGCTGCGCCTCGACCTCATCGCGCGGGCCATTAAGGCACGCGATGGCGGCCTTCTGGATCGGGAAGAACATGCCAAAGTCAATCTGGCTGCGCAGCTTGGCGAAGGCCGAGACCACATCCTCGCGACCGACCAAAAAGCCGATACGCGCACCGGTGACGTTAAACGACTTGGAGAGCGAGAAGAACTCAACGCCCACCTCGAGCGCGCCGGGATACTGCAAGAAGCTGCCGCCCGGCTCGCCGTCGAACACGATGTCGGAGTATGCGTTGTCGTGAACGATGAGCAGGTCGTGCTCGCGGGCGAAAGTGATGATCTCCTCGTAGATCTCGGGCGTGCCCACCGAGCCGACCGGGTTCGCGGGCAGCGACACGATCATATACTTGGCACGATCGGCCACCTCGGGATCGATACCCGCCACATAGGGTAGGTAATTATGCTCGGCAACCAGCGGATAGTATTCGAGCTTGGCATCGGCGATCTTGGCACCCGCCTCAAAGACCGGGTAACACGGATCGGGAACCAGAATGGTGTCACCCGGATTGAGCAGGGCCAGGCCCAAATGGCCCACGCCCTCCTGCGTGCCGTTGCACGACTGCACCATAGACGGCGTAATGCCCGAAACGCCAAAGCGGCGCTCGTAGTAATCGCACACGGCCTGCTTAAGCTCGGGCAGATCGCGCAGGGCATACTTCCACATCTCGGGATCTTGGGCCGCCTGCGTGAGCGCCTCGACCACGTGGTCGTACGGCTTAAAGTCGGGCGTGCCCACGCTCATGTTGTAAATGGTCTTGCCCTGAGCCTTCAGCGCGAGAAGCTTGTTGTTGAGCGAGGCGAAGACCTCCGCGCCAAAGCGGTCGAGACGCTGCGATGCCTGCATGGTGCCACCTTTCGATATGAAAAACGCGGCGCTCCGACAAGAGCGCCGCGCGATACGGGCCATCAGATTGCAAAAGTGTAACGCTTACAACCCCCGTATTGGTTCAATTTAGCCAACCTTAGTCAACTGGATTGAGCGCGTCGATCTGCGCAAGCCACAGACGCGAGCTAGCGTCACTCGGCATACGCCAATCGCCGCGCGGGCTGAGCGTCACCGAGCCCACCTTGGGACCATCGGGCAGACAGCTGCGCTTAAACTGCTGGGCAAAGAAGCGACGGTAGAACGTACGTAGCCACGTGTGGACGGTCTTGGCGTCGTAGACGCCCTCGAAGCTCTTGAGCGCCATGCGGTAGATCTTGCCCGGCTCAAAGCCAAAACGCAGCAGGTAATAGAGGAAGTAATCGTGCAGCTCGTACGGCCCCACCAAATCCTCGGTCTTCTGTGCAATCTCGCCGTCGCCCGTGGGCGGCAGAAGCTCGGGAGATACCGGCGTATCGAGGATGTCGAGCAAGACCTCGGCAATACGCCCGCCAAAGACATCGGCGGCATAGCGCACCAAGTGACGCACGAGCGTCTTGGGTACGCTCGCGTTGACGGCGTACATGCTCATGTGGTCGCCGTTATAGGTAGCCCAGCCGAGCGCCAGCTCCGACAGGTCGCCCGTGCCGATGACAAAACCGCCGGCTTGGTTGGCCAAATCCATGAGAATCTGCGTGCGCTCGCGGGCCTGGCTGTTCTCGTAGGTCACGTCCTGCACGGTCGGATCGTGCTCAATGTCCTTGAAGTGCTGTTCCACAGCCGCGTGGATCGAAACCTCGCGGAAGCTCACACCCAGGTCGCGGGCAAGCGACTCGGCATTGGACTTGGTGCGGTGCGTGGTGCCAAAGCCGGGCATGGACACGGCCGTGATACCGGTGCGCGGCAGCCCCAGTGCATCGAAGGCGCGCACGGTCACAAGCAGCGCTAGCGTGGAGTCCAAGCCGCCCGAAAGGCCGATGACCGCAGCCTTGGTACCTGTGTGGGCAAGGCGGGTCTTGAGGCCCGCAGTCTGCAGATCGAGGATCGTCTCGCAACGCTCGGCCAGGTCGCCATGGTCAGCCGGCACAAAGGGAGCACGGGGGAAGACACGGTCAATGTCGAGTGCATCGCGCAGGACAGGCTCGTCTGCCAGCACGCCCTCAAACGAAAATTCAACGGTTGTGGCCTCCGGCGCATCGTCGGTGCGCGCCCACGTCGTCGAGCGACGGCGCTCGGCAACCAGGCGGTCAAGGTCAACGTCGGCGATGGCCATATCGCAGGTAAGCAGTTTGGTGGCGGCGAGCTTGGAGCCATTTTCGTAGATAAGGTTCTCGCCCGCAAAGACCATGTCGGTCGTGGACTCGCCCTCGCTCGCGTCCGCGTAGGCATAGGCGCAGTACAGGCGTGCGCTCTGGTTAGAGATGAGGCTGCGGCGGTAATCTGCCTTACCGATAATCTCGTCCGAGGCCGACGGGTTGAGAATCACCGTCGCACCGGCAAGCGCCATCTCGGTCGAAGGGGGCGCCGGCACCCACAGGTCCTCGCAGACCTCAACGCCCAGCACCATATCCTCGGCACCCTCATCACAGCAGCGGTAGACAAGCCCCGAACCCAGCGGAACCGGACCCTGACCGGCAAATTCAACCCACACGGGATCCGCAGGCGACGGAGCAAACCAGCGACGCTCATAGAACTCGCCATAGTTGGGCAGATACTTCTTGGCCGTGAGGCCCAAAAGCTCGCCCGCGCAGCACACGGCGGCACAGTTGTAGATATTCTCGGCAACCGCAACGGGAAGACCGATGGTAAAGACGATCGGCAGCTCACGGGTTTCATCGAGGATATGCACCAGAGCAGCCTCGCAGGCATGCAGCAGTGTGCGATTATGGAACAGATCGGCCGCGGTATAGCCGGTCAGGTTAAGCTCGGGCAACACCAGCGCGCGAACGCCGCGCTCGGTAGCCTCGCGAACAGCCGCCAGCGCAACCTCGGCATTGCCCTCGACATCGGCCACGCGAATCTGCGGCGACGCCGCCGCCACACGCAAAAAGCCATCAGACTGAGAAAGATGAAGATTCATAAGAATGCTCCCGTGCGTAGACGCCATTCACAACAATTAGCAAGCCCTATTGTAGTTCAACCGCCGGGTGCAGCCGCATCCCACCAACTTGGTGAGCTATTGATGAGTTGATGGTATCTGTTAAATGTCACGTACGATTCACATCTGGTGGGTACCCTGATGGCTACACGAAACGAAGCAGATTTACACCGGGAGGACCCCGTATGACAACCAAGTACACCGACGCGCCGCGCACGCGCGTCATGACACCGGCATCGCTCAACAACGGCGTGCACGAGAACCATTCCATCGGACAGACCATGGCCATCGCGCCCAAAAAGGGCCTGTTCGATGACATTTCCATTCCCCAGATCATCGCCGGCGCCGCAGCTGCTGCCACGAGCGTCGCGCTTGCTTCAAAGATCGGCATTGCCGGCTCGGTGATTGGTGCCGCTGTGAGCTCAGTCATCACTGTTGTGTCCTCGCAGGTCTATCGCCACTTTATCTCCGCCAGCGCCGAAGCAATCAAGGGCACGCATGCCGCTGTCGACTACCCTGCCGGCGCCTACGAGCCCGTTGAGCCCGATGTCGAGGAGCGCCTAGGTGGCGCCGCGACCACGCAGGAGATGCGCCAGGTTGCGGGACGCGCGACCACGGCGCGCGTCGCCCCCAACAGCCTGCGCGCCAAGGCGGCGGCAGAGCGCAGCCAGACGCAAAAGAAGGTCATCGTCTTCTCGATCGCTATCGCCATCGTCGCGGTCATCGCCTGCGCCGGCGCCATCCTTATCACCACTGCCGGTGAGGGTCTGGGCGAGCGTCCCGAGCCAATCCTGTCGTCGCGCACGACCGAGAGCGATGCAAATGGCAACACCCAGTCGCAGGATCAGCAGGCACAGACGGACGATACGCAAGACAGTTCTACCTCTGCCAATTCGTCCTCGAACGCCCAAAACCAATCGCAGGGCACCGATTCCTCTACGGCCAACAGTGGCACGCCGTCTGGCACGACCGACTCAAGCCAAACGACTGACGGTTCGCAGCCGAGCACGGGCGGCCAGGCGAGCGACACCACGTCGGGAACGGGCACAACAGACAGCAGCAACACCAACAGCTCGAACAGCTCGAGCGGAACCGCGTCCGGCACGGCATCTGACAACTCGAGCCAAGGCACGGCATCGGGCAACTAAGCACATTTGCCTCTCATAGATAATCGACCTGTATAACGGGCGCGAATCGACAGCGGTTCGCGCCCGTTTGCCTTGGGCGCCGCCATGGCGAACGCTATGCGATGGTAAGATGCTTTACATGTGTAAAGAGGAGATTTGCCATGAGCAAGACAATAGTTAGGCCCACGCTTTCGCTGGGCAACCACATCTATCTGTATCGCCTGCTACGCGATGCGATTGGATGCGGCAAGCAAACGTTTATGACGCAGGTCGAGGAGGCGCTCGCCGCAGGCGACATGACTGCTTATGGCCTGGGCTTTGAGTCCACGCGCGAGCTGCTCGAGGAACTTAACGACTGCATTAAGCTGACCGTCTTTAAAGGTGGCCGCCTGTATGCCACCGTCATCGCCAACGAGGCCTGGGATGCTGCGCTTGCCAAGGGCGAGGACAAGCCCAAGACCGCCAAGGGCGCCAAGCAGTCCTACAAAAAGAAAAAGCGCGGTGAGAAGGACCTCAAGGCCGTGCGCCCCAAGCACGTTAAGCGTCCCGAGCCCGAAGCCATGGTTGAAGCCGCGCCGGAACCCGAGCCCGAGACAGAGATCGAAGTCGCTATTGAGGTAACGGCAGAAGCCGAAACCGAAATCGCCGCCACGACCGATTCCGAAGTCATATCCGAGCAGGAAGCCACTGTGGAGCTCAACGAAGCGCCCAAGTCGACAACCGAAGAAGCCGCTGACCAACCCGAGCCGTCTGCGTTCCAAAACAGCGATGTCTTTGGCGACGAGGCCGAGGACGATCAGTCCGACGAGCCCGCAGATCAAGACGCTACCGAGTCGGCGCCGGAGCCCGAGACGCCGCAGCCCGCCATCTCGCTCACGGTCGTCTATGACCCCGAGAATGCCAATGCCGGCATCACCACCATGGCATCCACGCCCATCGAGGCAAAGTCGAGCGTCGAGAATGAGAACGCGACGCAGGTTGAGCTCGACACCGCGACCGCAAACGCACCCGCCATCGTCGAGTCTGCAGATTCCGCGGCGATGCCAAAGGTGGGCACCGAATCAGTGCTCGGCACCGAACCCGTGCCCGTCGTCGAGGTGACGCCCGTCAATGAGCAGGCCTTCGCACCGGCGATGGTACCGACCCCCGCACCCGTAGCGCCCGCCATCCCCGAGGACTTCCCCGTCGATTTCGCAACCGAGGTCTTCTGCCCCGGCCCGCTTCTGCACCAGTTGTCGACCTATCTCCCCTACGGCGCCGACACGCTCGGCATCGTCGGCGAGTTACTGCTCGGGCTCTTCGACT
>CABRZY010000115.1 GCA_902475475.1 uncultured Collinsella sp. | reverse complement strand
GCGCAGGATGTCGGGAGCCTCCGGATCGATCATCATGGCCGCCGTGCGCTCGCCCGAGCAGTCGTCCATGCACACGACCACGCCGCCGTTGGACTCGATGGTGCGACCTATCTTGTTGATCACACCGCCCACCGGGCAACCGGTGATCAGAATGCGCTTGGCATCCGCCGCAACCGGGCGCTCGCCCGCGTCGTAGGCCTCGCGCAGCTTGGCAACCTTTTGCTCCAGCTGCTGCGTATAGGCCTCGATATCAAAGCTGAACGTGCCGGCAAACATGGTGCTCATCAGGTCGACGCCGCTCATGGCCGCCGGCTGGTTGGCCTGCAGCGCAAACATCTCGAGCTGGGCCGCACGCAAGCGGTTGCGACGACGGACGGCAGCGCGCAGGTCATCGTCGGTAATCGTAATGCCGTAGAAGTTCTCGAGCTCCTCTTTGAGCAGGCGGCACTCCTCGTACCAGCCTTCACGCTCGTAGGCGCGATCGCGACCCTGCGGCAGGTGCAGAATGTGCGTGCGCTTGAGCTCGTTGAGTAACTCATACATCTTCTTCTTGCCGTCGCAGGTGGTCTCGCCGATGATCATGTCGCTAAAGTACGTAAACGGGCACTTTTGCGAGTAGGCAAAGCCGTACGTCGACTTGATGAGCGGGCAGAGGTTAGCCGGCAGCACCTTCTCGGCCTCGGGAATCACCTCATCGGACGTACCGCACAGCGCCACGCTCGAGGCGCCCGCTGCATCGATAATCTCGAGCGGCGTATAGCTGCACAAAAAGCCGACCAGGCGATTGCCCGCCTGCTTGTAATCCTTAACGCGAATAAACGCCGCCTTGCGCTGCTCGTTGAACTCCTCAAACGTGGATGGCAACGGCTGCTCCATATTTTCCGACATATAACTCCTTAACAAACCTTTTGACCAACCAAGGAAACGGCTTTCCCAGGTGCCCGAGGTTGCCGTGAAAGAGAAGCGCCGCGTACTTTGGTACGCAAACGATGGTTTGAACGGCAAGATCGGGTGCCTGGGGAAGCCGCCGGGACGGATACCCCTAAATGGTTTCCAAGAAAGCTTCAATGCGCGTCTGCAGCTGGCCGGCATCCTCACCGGCGTAGTCGGTCGTGATGTGCATAAACGGAATGCCTGCCTCCTCGGCGGCCTTCTCCACGGCAAACGACTTCATCTCGTAGAGCGTGCAGAACTGCAAGGCCACGTCGACGACGCCGTCGGCATGCAGGTCCTTGGCCATCTGGACAATGTCCTTCATACGCTGGTCGTTGGGCGTAAAGACGGCGCAGTTGATCTTAAAGTAGCGCTCGGCGATGGCGTCGAGCATCTCGTCGACCGTCTCGCCGGACTCGTCGACCAGGTCCTTGTAGTAGCGCGAACCCGTGCAGGACTCCTCGCCCACCACAACGCCGCCGGCCTTCTCGATGAGGTTGAACAGCTTCCAGTTGGGCACAGCCATGGGCGTACCGGTGTACAGGATGCGCTTGGTCCCCTTGGGCGCCACGCCCTCGCCGGCCTCGACACGCTGCTCGCACTCAGCCGCCATATCGTTAATGGCTCCGGTCAGACGCGGCGTGTCGTCCATAAAGGCGGCCTGGACGGACAGCAGGCTGTCGAGACCGCTGATGGGCGCAGGGTCGGCAGCGCGCGTGGCAGCGAGGCGCTGCAGGGCGCGGCGCTTTTCGTTGACGGCGTGGATGGCGGCCTTCAGACGCTCGGGCGTAATCTTGACGCCGCACTCTTCCTCGATCTTGGCGGCGAGCTTCTTGACCTCGGCCTTCCAGGTCACGAGCGTCGACTCGTCGTGTACGTTGGGAATATCCATGACGTACATGTTCTTTTGCGTGGCAAAGAACTCGTAGGCTTTCTTCTTGCCATCGCAGGTGTTCTCGCCTACCACCAAGTCACTCGACTCAATGTAGGGGCAGACCTCGCCCAGCTTAAAGCCGGCAAAGCTCTTAATGAGCGGACAAGTGTTGCGCGGCAGATGCTCCTCGACCTTGTCGGTCGCCCAGTCGGCACCCGAGCACAGGCCCACGGGAATGCCGTCGCAGGCGAGCACAATCTCCTCGGGCACGTAGACGCAGAACGAGCCCACGATCTTGGTGGCCTCGCCGGCCTCCTTCTTGTCGAGCATCTCCTTAATACGGCCGCTGTGGATGTTGGTGGCCACAAAGTCCAGGTAGGACGTGGACTTGGGGCGGTTGTTCTGCGTCAGGAACATATCGCCGTACATCTGGCCCACGGCGCCCAGCAGCATGTCGTGGTCGGCAAGATTCATGCCGAGGCTCTCCCACATCGGATGGAAATCGAATTCTTCAGCCATAACGGTTCCCCTCTCGAACCAAAAACGGATAACAACGGTATCGATGCACGACGGACGGCGATTGCCCGGCCGTGCTCAAACCCGGAATTTTATGGAACCTGCTTTGCGGTCGATTATTTAGCTGTGCGTCGTCTCTCCCGGAGCCGTGAACATACCTGCTCATATGCGGCTCCGAGCCATGTATAGGGCACGCGCGGCAACGCGGCGAATGTATGTCGTCTGCGGCATGTGCGCACCCTCCTTTACAAGTTGAGGTCAACTATATCAACGGTTATCGACCATGCGAACACCGTTGACATTCGTACGACAGAGGCACCCGTTGCCTTTTAATAAATAAGTATCTCGATTGATGGGGGTTTATCATCCCTCATTCGGCGAGCGGCAAGACAAAGCCGCCGAGGCTTATATCCCCGACGGCATTACCCGGCACTATCGACAAACCAAGTGGATTCTACTCGCATCGAAGTGCATGCGCAGCGTCTCGCCTGCTTGCGGCAGCTCGTCGACAGGCACGCCCACCTTGTTGACCTTCCACTGCAGACGCGTGGGCGCATCAGCGCGCGGCACGTCCAGCAGCACCAGCCGCTCAAAGCGCGAATCGCTCACACGGGCCACATGCAAATCGTAGCTGTTACGACCCCGCTCGGCACGGTTGTCAACATGGAAGTAGCTTGCGCGAATGCCCAGGTACGCCACATTATCGGGAACCTCGCGACCCACGTTAAAGGTCATGCCCCAGTCGAGGGCCTCAACTTCTTCGTCGCCGATCTTGCGCGCCCGGCTTGTGTTCTTGCAGCCCGTCAGGCGCAGTGCCGCCAGCGTCTGCGGACGGCGGACCACGTCCTCGACGGAGCCGATCTCCTCAACATGCCCGTCGTGCATCACGCAGATACGCTCGCACAGGCGGCACGCTTCGTCGATGTCGTGGCTCACGTAGAGCACGGTGCGGTTGCATACATCGAACAGGTCGAGCATGTTCTGCTCGAGTGCGCTCTTAAGATAGGAATCGAGTGCGCTCATGGGCTCGTCGAACATAAAGACGCCCGGATGCGCCGCCACCATGCGGGCAAGCGCCACACGTTGCTGCTGCCCGCCCGAGAGGCGCGCGGGGTAGCGGTCGGCAAAATCGGCCAGACCGAAAATGCCCAGATAGCACTCGGCGAGCTTTTTGCGCGCGGCAGCGTCGCCCGCATCCTTTACGCCGGCGCACACGTTATCGGCCACCGTCATGTTGGGAAACAGCTGATAGTTTTGGAACAGCAGGGCGCACTTGCGCTCCTGAGGCGAAAGGTTGATGCCCGCCGCCGAGTCAAAGAAGATCACGCCGTTAACGACGATCTTGCCCTCGTCGGGCGTCTCCACGCCGGCGATGCAGCGCAGCGTACAGCTCTTGCCGCAACCCGAGGCGCCCAGCAGCGCCACGCGCTCCTCGCCGGCCTCAAGCTGCATGTCGAGCACAAATCCGGGATAACGTTTCTTAATATCCAAAAAGAGCGACATGGCCTATCGACCTCCCTTCGCGACCGCGTCATCGCGCATAAGCTCGGCCAGCGCCTCGCGATCGATTCGCAGGGCATCGCCGCCCGCCGGGTCGAGCGAATCACCCTGTCCGGCGAGGTCTTTGGCCTGCTTGCGCCCCGCATGGGAAAGGCCCCGCTCGCGATACTTTTGCGAATGGGCGGTGTACATGTTAATGAACAGGATGACCAGGAAGCTGAACGCAATTACGACCACGACCCAGAAGAGCGCGACCGACGTATTGCCGCCCATCCACTCAAAATAGATGGCGATGGGGATGGTCTGCGTAATGCCGGCGTAGTTGCCCGCAAAGAACAGCGTGCAGCCAAACTCTCCCATCGCGCGGGCAAAGGCGAGGACCGTACCAGCAGCAATAGAAGGCCACCCAAGCGGCATCATAAGCTTGGCAAAGATGCGACGCTCGGACCATCCCAGGGTTCGCGCGGCGTCAAGCATCTGCGTGTCGAGGCTCTCGAAGGCTCCGAGTGCCGTGCGGTAGACCAGCGGAAACGACACAACGACAGCCGAAATGACCGCCGCGGGCCAGGTAAAGACGATCGAGATGCCGTGCGCGATGAGCCACTGGCCCACCCCGGTCGAACGGCCAAACAGCATAAGCAGCAAAAAGCCGCAGACCGTGGGCGGCAGCACCATAGGGATGGTAAAGACCGAGTCGAGCAGGCCCTTGATGCGACTCGAGGTACCCATAGTCTTCCACGCGGCGAACAGGCCCAGCGCAAAGGAGATCAGCAGGGCAAGGGCGCTCGTTTTAATGGACACCCAAAACGGGCGATAGTCGATGTCGCCCAAAAAGGAAGCCAGAGAGGTCAAGGGCCCCTGCTCATCCCGCAACACGACAGACGATGCCTCTACCATTTGAGCGCTATCAAGCCAACGCGCGCCGCCCTTGGCATCACCCGAGGCTGATGTAATCACCACATAGCGGTCCCCATCCGCACCGCGCTCGTCAAAGCCATAGGTATACCCGCCGGCATCAAACGTTGTTTCCGCCGTGACATACCAAGGAAGATCCACGTCCCCTAGCTGCGCACCTCCCATGCAGTTTGCGCTGTCGAGCTTACAAACGAGGGCCTTGAGACCCGATACGCACTCGTTATCCTGCGGATCCAATCCATACTTCTCGACCGCCTTGGGCGATATCCACACCACAACGCGATCGACAGCAGGCGCCACTACAAGGTCCACGTCCTCGTCAACGGGAAACCGGTAGCCCTCAGGCTGGCCCTCCATGGCACGAGCGGTCCCCTTGGCCAACCGCTCAAAACCCTCGATCCCATAGGAAAGCCCATGAGCGGTCGCAGCAACCTGGGCCCCGTCCTCAGCGTCCCCAGCAAACGCAAATCCCGGCACCCAGCAAAGCGTCAAGGTCAAAGCACAGGCGACAAGCATGCGGAATCTATTAAGCACGAAAAGCTCCAAGCGAATACAAGGAAGGAGTGAAACACAAAACGATGGAATTATCGCGCCAAGCCGCACTACGCGGAAAGCTCAAAGCCGTACTTAGCCCAAATCTTCTGAGCCTTCTTGTTGGTCAGACAGAAGTCGATGAACGCCTTGGCTTCGTCGGCATGCTCGGAGCTCTCGACGACAGCGCCCGGATACACGATGGGCTTGTGCGAGTCCTCGGGGCACACGAAGGCCTCCTCGATGCCGTCGTAGCGGAAGATATCGGAGCTGTAGACAAAGCCAGCCACGCAGTCGCCTGTGGACACATAGGCGGCGGCGGTGCCCACCTTATCGGCCAGGGCTACCTTGTCGGCGATCTCGGGCGCATACTCGCCGTCGTCGCCCTCGGTGCCAGTGTAGAGGCCCACGGAAGCCAGGGCCTGGTTGGCGTACGTGCCGGCGGGAACGGTCTTAGCGTCGCCAATGGCGATCTTACCGTCCAGATTCGCGACGTCGGCGATGGCCTCGACCATGGTGTCGGAGCCCTCGGCGCGAATGATCACAAGGTCGTTGACGAACATATCCTCACGCGTGTCGGCATCGACGAGCTCGGCGGCCTCAGCGTCGTCCA
>CABRZY010000114.1 GCA_902475475.1 uncultured Collinsella sp. | reverse complement strand
CCCGCCTTTTTGCTGCAGAGCTTCTGGCCCAGCTTAGCGGCACCGGCCGGGCAAACCTCAACGCAGCGACCGCAGGCCACGCACTTGTCCTTCTCGACCTTGGCGACATAGGCCGAGCGCGACAGGTTGGGTGTGTTGAACAGCTGCGATGTGCGCAGGGCGTAGCACACGTTGACGTTGCAGTTGCAGATGGCGAAGATCTTGTTCTCGCCGTCGATATTGGTGATCTGGTGCACAAAGCCGTTGTCCTCGGCCTGGCGCAAGATGTCGTAGACCTCCTCGCGCGTCACGTAATGGCCGCGGTCGGTCTCGACCACATAGTCGGCCATGTCGCCCACGGCAATGCACCAGTCGGCGGGGTCGTCGGCGCAGCCCTCGCCCATCACGCGACGGCTCGCGCGGCAGCTGCAGGTGCTGGCGGCATACTTACCCTCGTATTTGTCGAGCCAATGCTCGATATGCTCAATAGGCACCGAGGTGCTCGCGGCGTCGATGGCCTTTTCGACCGGAATGACGTGCATGCCGATACCGGCGCCTCCGGGCGGCACCATCGGCGTAGCCTTGGACAGCGGACCCTTGGATGCCTGTTCAAAGAACTTGGCATAGACCGGATGCTCCTCAAGCTGGCTCACACGCATGTTGAGGAACTCGGCAGAACCCGGCACCAGCATGGGCAGCACCCACTGCTTGGCGCGCTCGGGGTTTTCCCAGTTGTACTCGAGCAGGCCCGTGTAGCTCATGTCGTCGAGCATCTTCTCGATATCGGCCTCGGGCATGCCGGTGAGCTTGACCATCTCGGGCAGCGTATAGGGACGGCGCATCTTCATCTTGCAGAGCACTTCGGCCTGCTCGTCGGTTGCGGCCTCGGCAAACGACCAGTACTCGTAGCCCAGCAGCTCATCGCGATGCAGCAGACGGTTGGTGCAGTGCTCGCACAGCTTGACGATGGCCTCGCGCGGATGATCCGGCAGCGGCGGCACGAACTCCGAACCGATGTCGGGCTCGGTGTAACTAATCCCCGGTCCGTTGAGAATCATGGTTGTCCCTTCTCTTGCCGCAGCCCGACGAGGCCGCAGCGCCCCTCTTTTTTTGCAGGCCGGGCATGCCCCATGCCGTTCACCCGCCATTGTTGACATTGTGTCAAAAATAGTATTGACGAACCGTCAACAATATTCAAGACTGTTAGGCGAACGGTCAGGCAAAAGAGGATGAAAGGCGTCAAAACATGGGCAACAACACAGCAGGTACCTCTGTGGTCGATGCCGTCCCCGCATCCGATAGCGCGGCAAAGCGCCTGACGGGCGACGAACGCCGTCGCAAGATCCTCGATGCCGTGCGCACCGTAAGCTCCGAGCTGGGAGTGTCCCACCTATCGGTATCGGCCGTGACCAAGCGAGCCGGCTGCACGCGTTCATTGTTCTACCACTACTTCGCCGACATGGACGCCGCCGTCACCGCCGTCATGGACGAGGCAATCGACGGTTTTATCTCCGAGCTCGAGCAGTGGAACGCCGACCGCACCGTCGGCGATATCGAGGGCGCGCTCGACACCGTCGCCCCGCTCTTTAAGCGCCTGGTCGCCAGCGGCCACGAGCTGCCGAGCACGCTCACCTCGAGCAGCGGCGCGCTCTACGGCGGCTTTTTGCACAACGTGGTCCAGCGCGTGGCGCAGTATATCTGCGACACCACCGTGGTGGATTTTGTCGCCCATCATGAGCTACGCATCGACCATGTCTACGAGACGTTCTACACCCTCATCATGGGTCTTTTGATGTACATCCGCACGCACCCCGATGTGCCCGACGAGACGGTCAAGGAAATCATCGCCTCGACACTCCACATCGAGGGCTATACCGCCAAGTATCCGGAGCGCAAGCCCCAGAACTGACGACATTTGGCCAAACTGTCCGCGATCAGAAGAGGGGCCGCGGGCGTGTGAAAGGAGAGCAGCATGCTGTTCGATGTTTGGGGTAGCGATACCCTTATCCACTGGGCCGGCTGGGCCATGGTCTTTATCGGCCTGATCGTGCTCAACGAGGTCGGCCGCCGCACCAAGCTCGGCGCGGCAATCATCTTTGGCGTGGCTCCGCTGGCCATGACCATCTACTGCGTCGCCATCGCCGTGGGCGTTTCGCAGGGCGCCGAGTGGGCGCTCACCAACCCCACCCATGTGTACCAGAACAGCTGGTTCCACTACGCCAAGGTATACGCGGCGCTCGCCGGTTGCTGGGGCTTCATTGCCATTAAGTACCAGTGGGGAAAGATCGGCAAGGCGCATTGGTTCCGCGCATGGCCGTTTGTGATCGTCGCCATCAACATCATGATCGCCGTCGTATCCGACTTCGAGAGCGCCTATCACTTCTTTGTCCTGGGCGAGTCCACCTGGGTCACCTCCGAAGGTGCTACGCAGCTGGCCGGCTGGAACAACGTGTTCAACGGCATCGCCGGTATCATCAACATCTTCTGCATGACCGGTTGGTGGAGCGTCTACGCCTCCGAGGATCAGACCGATATGCTGTGGCCCGATATGACCTGGGTCTACATCATCGCCTACGATATCTGGAACTTCTGCTACACCTACAACTGCCTGCCCACCCACTCCTGGTTCTGCGGCTTTGCGCTGCTGCTGGCGCCCACCGTCGCCGCCTTTATCTGGAACAAGGGCGGCTGGATCCAGAACCGCGCCTTTACGCTGGCCATTTGGTGCATGTTTGCCCAGGTGTTCCCGTACTTCCAGGAGGAGTCCATCTTTGTGACCCACTCCACGCTCGACCCCGGCGCCGCTACCGCGGTCTCGATCGCCGCACTGGTCGCCAACGTCGCCGCGATCATCTACATCGCCTACCGCGCCAAGAAGCTCGGTCGCAATCCCTACAAGCAGGATGTCTTTGAGGGCACCAGCGATTGGGAGAAGGCTACCGCTCGCCGCGCCAAGGTTGATTACGCTCACGCCGAGTAACGCGCCTGACGCAAACGTCGCTTGAATGTGAAGCCGCCTGGCCGACTCCGCGCAATGCAACGTATTGCATGCCCCCGGAAAGCGATTTGTCCGCTTTCCGGGGGCTTTTTGTTGTTACGCGCATCCACGCACATATTCAAAACCTCTCGCACAGATAAAATCAGATTTCCAATCGCCTGACAGCTCTATATGACTCTGTTTTTGGGTACATTGTTGTCCCGATATTGAGCTTGGGGGATGTATGAATGATGAGACGATGGGCCAAGAGGATGCGGCCCAAGATGCAGAAGCTTGCGCTGAGGCCTTGGAGAGCTTAGACCGGATTTCACTCGATGAGATTGCGTTTGACGATTCGGGCGTTGATGTGCAGGATGAGCCGGAAACCGAGGCGCAATCCGATGATCAGGATGCAGGCGACGTTGAGCCTGCCGAGGATGAGGCAGATCACGAAGGCACCGAAAGCGAGGCCGGCAACCAGCCCGAATCCGACACGGGCGAGGAAACCGTCTTGCTCGACAGCTTGCCGGCCGAGGATTCGCTGACTCGCGAGCTTCCTGGCCTGGGTTCCGCACCAGCCGTGGACGAGACCATCGCCATGGGCGATATACCCCTGCCGTCCGTTCCCTCGGCACGCGAGGCCGAGGTCCGCCATCGCAAGATGTCGCCCAAGCGCCGCAATCTGATGGTCGCCGGTGTCGTGGCCGTCGCGCTCGTCGCCGGCGGTGCAGGCTATGCTGCCTGGAACGGATATCAGCAAGAGCAGGCTGCCGCTGTCGCCGCCAATGCCCACACGATGATGTCGGTGCAGATTGGCGTGCATGCCGCGGGCCTCGACTGTTCCACTGGCTCCAAGATTCCCGTACAGGTGAGCGGTCAGGATTCTGACGGCTCCTCCGTGAGCGAAACGCTCTATGTTGACGAGCACGGCCGCGGCATCAAACTACTGCCCGGCGATTACACGCTCTCCATCGCTGCCTCCCCCATCGCGGCCGACGGCACCATCTATACCGTCCCGACCACCAAGGCTCAGGTTACGGTCAAGAATGACGGGCAGGATCTGCGCGCTCAAGCCACCTTTAAGCTTAAGGTGCCCTCAGCCGACACGGTGACTGACGACCAGATCGATGCCGCCGCCAAGTATGCCGAGGAGGGCGGTGCGAGCTCCGCCGCGGCT
Organism: uncultured Collinsella sp.; assembly: GCA_902475475.1. GTDB lineage: Bacteria > Actinomycetota > Coriobacteriia > Coriobacteriales > Coriobacteriaceae > Collinsella. The sequence continues at coordinate 1,829 of CABRZY010000114.1, read as the reverse complement.
GCCAAAGTGCTCCAGCAGGCAGCAACCGCGCGGCGCGACGCCGCCGTCAATGCCGTGAGCGCGCAAAAGGCACAGGCGTCCCGTGATGCTGACGCTCGCCACAAGGCAACCGACCTCTACCAGCTCGATATTCCCGTCGAGTGGTACGGCAAGGTCGCAACTTGGCAAAACGGAAGCACGCTATGCATCTATCTGGACGACGACACCAATACGCCGCTCGTGACGCTCGTCGCGGTGCGCGAGGGCGAGACCTTTACGCCCGATGACGGCGATACGGTTTTGGGCACGGTCAGCCTGGGCAACGGTTATACCGTCTATGCCAGCGGCCCCGTCTATCCGTACGTGGTGCCCCAGACTATCAACGGGCGCACCCAGAATCCCGTGTCGACCTACCCCATGGACACGGCCATTGAGCTTGTCGAGCTGACGACCGGCAACCGCTATACGTATAGCCAGATCAAGAACGACCTGATTGGCAAAGACGGCAACGCAGACGCCGCCACCAAACTCGAGACCGACTACCTCGCGCAGATCCTGCTGCCAAGTATCAAAGCCCAGGACTAGCCGGCCCGAAGACAGCCGCCCAACGCAGTTGCGGTGAAATAGGGATTGTTTTTGCTGGTCAAACCGCAAAACAGTCCCTATTTCACCGCAACTTTTTGGTGGCCTTTTTGGTGGCACTCAGCGCCAGGGGTCGGCTTCGAACATTGGCTCGCGCTCGGGGCGGCGATCGCTGTAGGGATCGTAGCCGTCGTCGTCCTCGTTCTCGGCACGGATGTAGGGGTCGCGCGGCTTGGGTGCCGGCTTAGGCACAGGCTTGGGTGCGGCGGGTGCGGCATCGGTCGCCGGCGCACTTGTCTTGATCTCGTCTTTCATCTGCATAGCTCCTTGCATCGCATCCGTTCAACATTATCGATTGTCGCACGAAAAAGGGCGGCGGACCCAATTGGATCCGCCGCCCTTGGCGTTTAGAGACGGCTGGCAGATTTTAAGGCATGGCCCAAAACCTACTCGGCGTCGGGGACCTCGTAGGTGGCCGCCGGCGTGTTGTCGCACACGACGGTAAAGCCGCCGTCCTTGTCGACATCGACCGTCACCTGATCGCCCTCACGCACCGTGCCATCGATGATAGCGGCGGCGATGGCATCCACGACCTCGCGCTGAACCAGACGCTTGAGCGGACGGGCGCCAAAGACCGGGTCCAAGCCGCCCACGGCGAGCATCTGCTTGGCCGCCGGGGTGATGGCAAGCGTCATGCGCTCCTTGGCCAGACGCGCGCGGACGTCGGCGAGCTGGATGTCGACGATCTTCTCGATCTGCGCCATGCCGAGCGGATGGAACACCACGATATCGTCGATACGGTTGAGGAACTCGGGGCGGAAGGTCTGAGCCATGGCCGCGTCGACCTGATGGCGCATCTCCTCCTCGTCCTTGCCGGAAAGCTCAGCGATAGCCTTGGAGCCCACGTTAGACGTCATGATGATGATCGTGTTCTTGAAGGACACCTGGCGACCCTGGCCATCGGTCAGGCGGCCGTCATCAAGCACCTGCAACAGCACGTTAAAGACATCCGGATGAGCCTTCTCCATCTCGTCGAGCAAGATCACAGAGTACGGACGACGGCGCACGGCCTCGGTGAGCTGACCGCCCTCGTCGTAGCCCACGTATCCCGGGGGCGCACCAATCAGACGCTGGACGCTGAACTTCTCCATATACTCGGACATGTCGATACGCACGAGCGCGCGCTCGTCATCGAACAGGCACTCGGCAAGCGCCTTTGCGAGCTCGGTCTTGCCCACGCCAGTGGGGCCCAGGAAGAAGAAGCTGCC
>CABRZY010000113.1 GCA_902475475.1 uncultured Collinsella sp. | reverse complement strand
CAGAATCATGTCCTCGCCCATGGCTGATCCTACCTGCCATGATCGGCGGCGCGGCGCTGCTCGCCGACGGCATCCTCACCCCCGCCGTCACGGTTACCACGGCCATCGAGGGCTTGCGCACTATCGAGTGGGGCCATGCGCTTTTGGGTGACGGCCAGACCAATGTAATCATCATCGCCATCATCATTATCTGCGGCCTGTTTGCCATGCAACGCGCCGGTACCTCGTCAATCGGCAAGCTGTTCGGCCCGCTCATGACGCTGTGGTTCCTGTTCTTGGCTGGCGCCGGTCTGTTCAACATGCTCGGCAACCCGTCCATCCTGCGCGCGCTCAACCCCATCCGCGGCATCATGTTCCTGTTCTCGCCCATCAACCACTCGGGCATCATGGTGCTCGGCTTTGTCTTTCTGTCGACAACCGGTGCCGAGGCGCTCTACTCGGACATGGGCCACGTGGGCAAGGCAAACATCTATGCATCCTGGCCGTTTGTTAAAGCGGCCCTCATCCTCAACTATCTGGGTCAAGGCGCTTGGCTGCTCGCCAATAACTCCAACCCCCAGATGCTCGCAATGGATATCGTCAACCCGTTCTATATGATGCTCCCCGAGCCCCTGCGCCCCTTTGCCATCGTGCTTTCGGCCGTGGCGGCCATCATCGCCTCGCAGGCGCTCATCACCGGCTCGTTCTCGCTGGTATCCGAGGCAACGCGCCTCAACCTTATGCCGCACCTGCGCATCCACTACCCCAGCGACACCAAGGGCCAGCTCTATATTCCGCTCGTCAACAACATCATGTGGGTCGGCTGCATCTTCATCGTGCTGCTGTTCCAAAACTCCGAGCGCATGGAGAGCGCCTACGGCCTCGCGATTACCGTGACCATGCTCATGACCACGACGCTTTTGACGAGCTACATTGCCGGCATCCTCAAGCACAAGCTGGGTGCCTGCGTCTTCGCCCTGCTCTTTGGTGCCATTGAGCTATGCTTCTTCGCCTCGTGCCTCACCATGTTCTTTGACGGCGGCTACGTCATGATCTTCCTGGCCGCACTGCTGTTCGGCCTTATGTATGTGTGGCGTCGCGGTACCGCCATCGAGCGCACGCAGACGATTCTGCTGCCCGTCTCCAAGTACATTGACCAGCTCAACCGTCTGCGCAACGACGAGACCTACCCCGTGCTCGCCGACAATTTGGTGTTCCTCACCAACAGCCCCGACCCGCTCACGCTCGACCGCGACGTGCTCTATTCCATCCTGGACAAACATCCCAAGCGCGCCAAGGCATACTGGTTCATCAACGTGCACGTTACCGACGAGCCCTATACGCACGAGTATTCCGTCGAGACCTTTGGCACGGACTTCCTCTTCCGCGTTCGCCTGGACCTGGGCTTTAAAGTCAACCAGCGCGTCAACGCTTATCTGCGTCAGATCGTCGGCGACTTGATGGCATCGGGCGAGCTGCCGCCGCAACATCACACCTACTCCATCTACGAGACACGCGGCAACGTGGGTGACTTCCGCTTTTGTATGCTGCGCAAGATGCTTGCCCCCGAAACGGACATCAACCGCAATGACCACCGCGTGATGGCCATCAAGTACGCCGTCCGCCGCGCCTGCGGAAGCCCGGCACGCTGGTACGGTCTTGAGAACTCGGCCATCATCATCGAGTACGTGCCGCTCTTTGCCCGCATGCGCCCGGCCGTCAAACTCGTGCGCACCCAGGTGCCGCTCGAGATCCAGATCGAAGAGGCCGAGGAAATGGAAGTCGACATCTTCTCGGACGACTTGGTCAACGGCAACGAGGCCGGTAGGGACATGAACGCCGATCCCACCGAGCTGCTCGAGAGCGTCGCCGATACGCCCGAGCAACAGCAACTCGACGGACTCGAGAGCACCCAGCTCAACGACGCCAACTTCTAGCGACGTCATAAATCAACGACAGCGGCCCTGCACCTCACGAGAGACGCAGGGCCGCTTTGCATTGCAGTAAAGCTAACGGCTACGAACGACGCGGCTCGGGAACCACGAGCCTATCGGGGCTCGCGCCCTCGGCATCCATCAGGCTCACGTAGCGAATCGACGGATCCCCATACATCGCGTAGTAATAATTGCCCGTGCGCGCGCTAAAGCATCCGGTGTAGATAGTCTTCTCGAACTTGCCATCGCCCATCCTGGACGCTCCCTCGATCATCACCACGCCCTCGAGCGAGCGGAACATGCGAACGACGTTTTCGGTCTCGCTCTCCTTTTGCGGGTAATTGGCATTGAGGTACGCCGCCTTTACAAAACGGCTCGGCGAATAGCAATCGCCCGGAATGCCGCGCATGCCGGCACCGGCTCCATAGGGCTTGAGCTCGGCGCCACGCCATGTCGCCGTCTGCGGAAAATCGCTTGTGGCCGTGATATAGGTGCGCAGGTTTTCCATGTGCCACGGGAAGGTGGGCTGATTGGCAAGGGTGTCGACCGGATCGTCGTATACATGCAGGCCGTCAGCCATCATCTCGACCACGATGCTGCGCTGGCTGTCGCCGATAATCCAATGGAGCAGCGACACGCCCAGCCCCTCTCCGGCAGATTTGGCGACAATCACCGTGTCGCGCAGCGCGGCCTCGACCTCATCGACTGTCGAGAACGTCGCTGCCACCCACAGGGGAAACTCATAGGCCGCGATATTGGTCTTGCCGTTGACAGGGTCCTCGGCATACTCGGCATAACCCGGGAAATTGAGACCCGCCACGGCGAGGCCCGCATCGTTGCCGCAATCGAAGAACATAGGGTAGTTCCTGTAATCGATGCACATACCGATCACCGCGTGCGCCGCTGTCGCGTCGTCGATAAACGAATACGGAATGTGAAACCCGCGCGGCATCACGCGAACCTGTTGGCCGTAGTCAAAGCTCCAGTCGAGATTGCGGCCCAGATACATGTGGCCAGAATTATCGGTGAATCGAATACTCGTACACATAGCGCCTCCTAGCTTTACGTTCTTGCTAATTTCATTGTCTCCAAACAAAAAGGCGCTAAACACAAAAGCCCGGACATGACAACAATGTCATGCCCGGGCTATTCAAGCAGGATAAACTCAACCAAGTTAACCCCGCAGGTCGTCTAAGGGGTCAAAGTGCCGCAGATTGCCACGAAAGAGGAGCGAAGCGTACTTAAGGTACGCGAGCGACGACTGAGCGGCAAGGTGCGGTGCTTTGGTCCCCTTAGACCAACTTTCCAAGACAGTGATCGATCATATGCTGGATCATCTGTGCCTCAAAGCCCGCGTAGTCGCGGCGGCACTCCTTCATCTTGCCGTCGACGATCTGGTCAAAGGCAACCTTGCACTTGATGTAGCGCGTGGACTTGGTGACTTCCCCGTGCGTCAGGCAGCTCTCCTCCATCTTGCTGGCACCCAGGCCAAACACCAGACGGGGGTTGTAGAGCACATGGGGCTCGCCGGCGTCGTCCAGATAGACGCAGACCTTCTTGGTGACGCCGATCTGGTTGGCGGCGAGGCAGCCGGCATCGTCGAGCGACTTGATGGTATCGATCAGGTCCTGTGCCACCGACTCGTCCTCGACAGTCGCAACCTCGCAACGCTGGGACAGAATAGCCTCGTCGTGGCAGAGCTCTTTAATCATACGTTCCTCCATAGGGGTCGTTGTAACTGCTTAAGTATACGGTACCCACACATTTTCATGCGAAAAATACCGTCCGTCTGCTACAAAGCGCCGAACATCAACATGCGAGGAACATCAACCTTTCAAAGGCGATATAGTAGTTGAGTTCGTGTCAATCGGCCTAAACTCGGGGCCGAACAAGGAAAGGGTATGCATGGACGAACTTTTTCACGTCAGTGAGCGCAAGTCCACAATCGGGACCGAACTCCGCGCTGGACTGACAACATTCCTGGCGATGGCCTACATCATCGCCGTCAACCCCGCGGTGCTCTCGGGTGCTGGCATCGATGCGGGAGCGCTCGCCTGCGCCACCTGCCTGGGCGCCGGCATCATGACCATCTGCATGGGCATCTTCGCCAACCGCCCGCTCGCCTGCGCATCGGGCTTAGGCGTCAACGCGATGATCGCTGGAATCACCACCACCGTCTGCGGCGGTGACTGGCACGTGGCCATGAGCGTCATCTTCCTTGAGGGCGTAGTTATCTTGCTGCTCGTGCTTTGTGGCCTGCGTGAGGCCATCATGGACGCCATCCCGGTTGTCCTGCGTCACGCCATCTCGGTGGGTCTGGGCCTGTTCATCGCCATGATTGGCCTGTGCGATGCCGGCATTATCACCGCTGGCGCCGGTACACTCGTCGGTCTGGGCGACATCACCTCCCCCACCTTCATCGTCGGCATCATCTCCATCCTGGTGACGGTCGCCCTCGCCTGCCGCAACGTCCCCGGCTCGCTGCTCATCGGCATCGTCGTCGCCGTCATCGCCGGTATCCCCCTAGGTGTGACCCAGGCTCCGACCGGTATCATCGCCCCGCTCGACTTCTCGAGCATCGGTGGCCCCATCGCCGACGCCGGCGGCGTGCCTGCCATCGTCAAGGTCCTTACCGACCCCGCGCTCCTCGTCATCTCGTTCTCGTTGCTCATGAGTGACTTCTTCGACACCATGGGCACCGCGATGGCCGTGGCCAAGCAGGGCGAGTTCCTCACCGACGACGGCAACGTCGAGAATATCAAGGAGATTCTGATCGTCGACTCTGCCGCCGCTGCTGTGGGCGGTTTCATGGGCGTCTCCTCCATCACCACCTTCGTCGAGTCCACCTCTGGCGCTGCCGACGGTGGCCGCACGGGCCTCACCTCCGTCACCACCGGCGTGCTGTTCATTCTCGCCGCGTTCTTCTCCCCCATCGTCACCATCGTTTCCAGCGCCGCCACCTGCGGTGCTCTGGTCTACGTCGGCTACCTCATGATGAGCGAAGCCTCCGAGATCGACTGGTCCGACGTGTCGCAGGGTTTCCCGGCGTTCATGATTGTCGCCGGCGTGCCCTTCACCTACTCCATCTCTGCCGGCATTGGCCTGGGCTTCATCGCCTACGTGATCGTCGCGCTCTTTAAGGGCGAGGCCTCCAAGATCAAGCCGCTTATGTGGATCGCAGCCCTTGCCTTCCTCGTCTACTTCTTCGTGGCGTAACGGCATAGTCTGCTAAAGCAAAACAACAAGGCGCGGAATCGCATCGAGCGGCTCCGCGCCTTTCTTTTAGCGTCTGCCCCCGTGCCAGCGTGCGACAATTGAGGCTGTCAATATCACAACACCGAGAGAAGCCTGCCTTGGAAGCGCATCATAAGCAGATAACCGTTTATTCAGAGTGTGTGGAAGGCGCGCCCGTCATCTACCTCCCCGTGGTTATGGGCGACGGTAGTGAAGTCTACGAGCGCTGCCGAGAGCTCGACTGCCCGCCGTTCACCCTTGTCGCCATTGGAGGGCTCGATTGGAATCGCGAGCTGAGCCCCTGGGAATGCGACGGAACTATACGAGATGCCGAGCCCTTTGGCGGACAGGCTGCTGGTTTTCTTGACGAGTTGTTGAAGCAGATAATCCCCCAGGCCGAATCATCGCTCCCGCAACCGCCCGCCTGGCGCGGCGTTGCCGGCTACTCGTTGGCGGGTCTTTTTGCACTGTGGGCACTTTGGCAAACAGATGTCTTTGAGCGCGCGGCGAGTGCATCGGGGTCGCTGTGGTTCCCCGGCTTTATCGACTACGCGCGCGAGCGCACGATGACGGCTACGCCCGACGCCGCCTATCTGTCGCTCGGTAAAAAGGAAACCAAGACGCCCAACCGCATGATGCGGCACGTACTCGACGATACGCGTGCGATGGAAGAGCTGTTTATCGAGCGCGACATCCCAACAACGCTGGAGCTCAACCCCGGCAATCATTTTGCCCAAACTGACCTGCGCATGGCGCGCGGCATCCACTGGATACTGACGCATTAAAAATGGCTCTGTTAGACCAGGATTGACATTCCGCCCCGTCATCTTCTTGCGATTGCACA
>CABRZY010000112.1 GCA_902475475.1 uncultured Collinsella sp. | reverse complement strand
GTCCCGCCTACGGAATCGGAACGAAAGGTCGCCGAAGCTTTCTGCCAGCATCGGCGCCTCATGCGAACGCTAGCCTAGCACTGCTCAAGTGCCTGCTCAAGGTCGGCAATCAGATCGGCCGTATCCTCGAGGCCGCACGACAGGCGCACCATGTCGGCAGAAATGCCACAGGCGATGAGCTCCTCATCGTTCATCTGACGGTGTGTGGCGTTTGCCGGATGCAAGCAGCAGGTGCGGGCGTCGGCCACATGCGTGGCGATCTGGGCGAGCTTGAGGCTCTTCATAAAGGTCTCGGCCGCCGCGCGACCACCGTTAAAGCCAAAGCTCACCACGCCGCAGGTACCGTTGGGCATGTACTTCTGAGCGATGTCATAGTACTTGTCGCCCTCCAGACCCGGATAGCTCACGAAGCGCACCTTGGGATGGCTCTGCAGGAACTTGGCAACGGCCAGGCCGTTCTCGCAATGACGCGGCATGCGCACATGAAGGCTCTCGAGCGAGCTGTTCAGGAAGAAGGCCGCCTGAGGGTTCTGCATGGGGCCGAGGTCACGCATGAGCTGCGCGGTTGCCTTGGTAATGAAGGCACCCTCGCGACCGAACTTCTCGGCATAGGTCACGCCGTGATAGCTCTCGTCGGGCGTGGTGAGACCCGGGAACTTGTCCGCATGAGCCATCCAGTCAAACTGACCGTGGTCGACAATCACGCCGCCCAGGTAGGCCGCATGGCCATCCATGTACTTAGTGGTGGAGTGCGTGACGATGTCGGCGCCCCACTCAAAGGGACGGCACATCACGGGCGTCGGGAAGGTGTTGTCGACCATCAGCGGTACGCCGTGGTCGTGCGCGGCCTTGGCAAAGCGCTCAATATCGAGCACGGCAAGAGCGGGGTTAGCAATCGTCTCGCCAAAGACAAGCTTGGTGTTGGGCTGGAAGGCTGCCTCGAGCTCCTCATCGGTGCAGTCGGGGGCAACGAACGTGCAGGTAAGCCCCATACGGCCCATGGTGTGGGCGAGCAGGTTGTAGGTACCGCCGTAGATGGCAGAGCTTGCGACCACGTGATCGCCGGCACCGGCCACGTTAAAGATCGCGAGGAAGTTCGCAGCCATGCCCGAGCTCGTGAGCATCGCGGCAGTGCCGCCCTCCATCTCGCAGATCTTGGCGGCAACCAGATCGCACGTGGGGTTCTGCAGACGGCTGTAGAAGTAGCCCGACTCCTCCAGGTCAAACAGCTTGCCCATGTGCTCCGACGTGTCGTACTTCCACGTGGTGGACTGGTAGATGGGCACCTGGCGCGGCTCGGCATCTCCCGGGTGATAGCCGCCCTGAACACATGTAGTACCGATGGTCTGCTCGCTCATATCTTGCTCCCTTGCCTGGGTTTTAGTTTTATTTGGTTCACGATACCGCTACCCTGCACCCCTCTCAACCCATCCCCGAGGTAGGTTATGGGACAAATGAATCAGGGGCATTCGTCTCAGCCTTAGGCATTTGCTCGATAGATAAAAATGAAGCATCCATGAAGCTCTCGATGATTACATGCACCGTCACGGGTACCATAGGCGGGTACACCGTGACCAAGGAGACAACGATGAAGCAAATCGATACGGCCCAGCTCGACATCACCGCCTGTCAGGCTCAAGCTGCCGAATACCACGCCCGCGGCTTTAACTGCGCCCAGGCCGTCGCCTGCACGCTAGCGCCCGCCGTCGGACTCGACCCCCAGGTCGCCTTTACCCTCACCGAGGGCTTTGGTGCCGGCATGGGCGGCATGACCGAAACCTGCGGCGCCATCTCGGGCGCCGTGGCCATCATGGGCTTCGTGATGAGCGACGGCATGGAAAATCCCAAGACCAAGGGCCAGTCCTACAAGCTGTCGCGCGAAATCGCCAAGCGTTTTGGCGAGAAGAACACGACGACCGTCTGCGGCACGCTCAAGGGCATCGGATCGGATAAGGGTCCGCTCCGCAGCTGCCCCGGCTGCATCGACGATGCCGTCGAGATTGCCTGCGATATGCTAAAGCAACTCGCCGAGTAAACGGCAGCAACAGAAAACGACGGCCGGCGCGCTTGGGGTCCATCCAAAAGCACGCCGGCCGTCGCCGTTAGAACTCGGCAAATTCGGGAGCGCCGACCTCGATCTCCTCGCGCCCCGCCATAAGCTCGCGCATCTTGGCGCAAAATGACTCCTGCTCCCCCACCTTAAACACCAAGTGAAGTGTCACGGCATCCGCGTAATCGGTATCCGAAACCTTTGCACCCGAATCCTGCGCCAAACGAAGCACCTGCTCATACTGCGGATAGGCCACATGCACGTCAACAGGCACGACGCTCGTCATCTCGACGATCTGCCCTGCCTCCTGAGCCGCGGTCACCGCCGCCTGCGTCGCCGCGGTATAGGCGCGCACCAAACCACCGGGCCCCAACAGCGTACCGCCGAAATAGCGCGTCACTACGCAGCAAACATTTTTGAGCCCCGCGCCACGCAGCACCTCGAGCGTCGGCATACCACTCGTACGGCTCGGCTCACCATCATCGCTCTGGCGCTCGCGTCCATCTACCAAAATCCACGCGGGAACATTGTGTCGAGCGTCGTAATGACGCTTGCGAACCATCTCGATAAAGGCATTCGCCTCATCCTCGGACTCAATATGGACCAGCTGGGCAATAAACCGGCTCTTGCGGTCCACAAACTCGCCCGAAGCCTCAATATTCGATTGCAGAGTAAAATAGCTGTCCAACAAAGCCCCTCAACAACAAGCAAAGCAACAAACAGCCTCAATAATACGGCAGAGACAGCACCGTTGCCCTCGCCAACAAGAACGGAAACGCCAATGATGCCGTCGCCAACAGCGAGAACCCGTCAGCGCGAGCAAGGTGCCTTGAAAGACGAGGGCATTGACCTTATGGTCATGCCCGAAGGCTTGAAAGGCAGATTGCCGCGCTGACGGGTTCGCAGCGTCAACATAGTTGCTGAGTGGGCCTGTAAGCCGGGTTCTGTCGTGAACGGTCATTTATCTTGTCTGCACGTTACCGTGCAGCTCCACGCACGCTACCCGAACGCGGACCGGGCCGGCCCATAGCGTTCCTATTCGCGCTTGCTCCGGATGGGGCTTGCCAAGCCGCCGTGTCGCCACGGCGCTGGTGGTCTCTTACACCACCGTTTCAGCTTTTCCCTTTACGCCTTGCGGCGCAGGTGGGAGTCTTCTTTTCTGCGGCGCTTTCCGTCGGATCACTCCGCCCGGCCGTTAGCCGGCATCCCGCCCTCTGGAGCCCGGACTTTCCTCACGCGTGCCGCAAGCAGCACATCGCGCGACCGTCTGGCCCACTCAGCAGTGCAAGAGTGTAGCACACCGTTGCCGCAGGCAATGGCACAACACAAGCGTTCGACACGATAAACCAAGAACCACGCTATGCAGTACAATAGTATCGTCGATGGGCAACGTCGTCAGTCGAGACGCGACCGCGCTCCGCACCCCTCCGTCTACTCAGTGCGTTCCCGCCTCCTCCCCGAGGCGGGATGTCGGCATTTTTCATGCACCGACAACCCAATAGTCTGCGAACAGCCAGGACAGCATTGCGCACAGGCAGCATCGCGTACCTCAGCAACAAATGCAAAAAGGGACCCGTCCATTGCGGACGGGTCCCTTAAAACAAGTGATCGTCTAACCGATTTACTCGGCGTCGGTCTCCTCGTCCTTCTTCTCGGAAGGCAGCGGGGTAACCTCGATCTCGACGCCCAGAGTCTCAGCAGCAGACTTCATGGACAGGGAGATACGACGACGGTCGAGGTCGATCTCCATGACCTTGACCTGAACCTTGTCGCCCACGTGGGTGACCTGAGAAGGCTGGTCGACGTGCTTGTTGGCCATCTCGGAGATGTGCACCAGGCCCTCGATGCCCTCGCCCAGGTCGACGAAAGCGCCGAACGGGACAAGCTTGGTCACAGTGCCCTCGACGATAGCGCCGACGGGGTACTTCTTGACCAGTGCGCGCCACGGATCCTCGGTGGTCTGCTTGAGACCCAGGGAGATGCGCTCGCGGTTGAGATCGACGTCGAGAACCTCGACCTCGACCTCCTGGCCGACCTTGACAACCTCGGAAGGATGGTTGACGTGGTTCCAGGAGAGCTCGGAGATGTGGATGAGGCCGTCGATACCGCCGAGGTCGACGAAGGCGCCGAAGTCGACGATGGAGGAAACGGTGCCCTGGAGACGCATGCCAGACTTGAGCTTGGACAGGATCTCGGAGCGCTCGGCCTTACGGGACTCCTCGAGCACGACGCGACGGGAGAGGACGACGTTGTTGCGGTTGCGATCCATCTCGATGACGCGGGCCTCGATGCGGGTGCCCATGTAGGAGGTGAGGTCCTTGACACGACGGAGGTCGACGAGGGAAGCAGGCAGGAAGCCACGCAGGCCGATGTCGAGGATCAGGCCGCCCTTGACAACCTCGATAACCTCGCCCTCGACGTTCTCGCCGGAGTTGAACTTCTCCTCGATGCGGTTCCAAGCACGCTCGTACTCGGCACGCTTCTTGGACAGGACCAGACGACCGTCCTTGTCCTCCTTCTGAAGAACCAGAGCCTCGATGGGATCACCGAGTGCAACGATGTCTGCAGGGTTAGCGTCCTTGCGGATGGACAGCTCGCGGACCGGGATAACGCCCTCGGACTTGAATCCGATGTCAACGAGCACCTCGTCATGCTCGATCTTAACGACAGTGCCGTTAACGAGATCGCCCTCATCAAAGTCGGTAATCGTACCGTCGATGAGGTTGTTCATCTCCTCCTCGTTGACATCGTCAAGAGAGAAAATGGACGAGTTCTGAATCTCACTCAAAGGTGGACCCCTTTCGAACTACGGGGCCCCGATTGCTAGGACCTACAGAAGGGTGCGACAAGCACACAACGTTTAGGAACACTCGGGAGCCGACAGATACTAATGTGACGCTTATGCAATCACGTTCGTATAGGTTACGGGGAAATGGGTTCGATTTCAAGCGTGAACTGCGTTTTTTTACTCGTGTGGAGACTTTTTCGTAATCTTATGGACAGCTGTCTCCACAACTTGACGATAAGCAGTTTGCCCATACGCCTTTGAGGTAAAGTATCCGGAGCCAACGATTCTAGAACGATTTATCGAGAAAGGTGCCCGCGTGCTCAAAGCAGTCGTTTTCGATATGGACGAGACGCTTCTTAGCATCAACCTCAACGCATTCATCCTTCGCTATTTTAAGGATGTCTCGTCGATGCTCGCGGACATCGGGCGACGCAGCCGCGGTGGCACGATGGCACGCCTCGGCACCATCTTAGTCGACCTCAACGCCAACCGCCGCAGCGGCACGGACAACCGCACCAATCTTGAGTTCTACCAAGAAGAGGTTGAGCGCCGGTGCGGCATTTGCCTCTCGGACCCACTCATCTACGAGGCGTTTACCTACTACGATCGTGAAGTCCTGCCGTACAAGAACGACGATGTCATTAACGCCCACGCCATGCCGGGCGCACACGCCGCGCTCCAGGCCGTACAGGACGCAGGGCTGCGTTGCGCGCTCTTTACCAACCCCAGCTTTCCGCAGGGGGCCATCGAGTGCCGCATGGGTTGGGGCGACCTGGCCGACGCCCCCTTTGAGCTCGTCACGCACATGGGTAACACCACCCGCTGCAAGCCCGATGCCACCTACTATCTAGAGCAGCTTCAGGTGATGGGGCTCGAGCCGCACGAGGTCCTTATGGTGGGCAACGATCCCAAACGCGACTTCCCTAGCCCCGCCTGCGGCATTCAGACTGCCTACGTAGGCCAGGGCAAGCCCAGCCGAGCCACCTGGCGCGGAACCATGGAAGACTTCGCCCACGACTTCAACGCCGTAGTAGAAGCCTTCTACGAACACCAAGTAGCCAACGAACTGTCATAGCCAATAGAACAACAAACAAAGATAACGCCGATGTTTTGGCAACGACAGACACTATGACCCAATCCGAGGGCACTGAAAAGATAGGAGCCCCCGCTCGTGA
>CABRZY010000111.1 GCA_902475475.1 uncultured Collinsella sp. | reverse complement strand
TGAGCGTGCCGCTGGGCCTGGTCGCCATGGTGTATGAGGCACGTCCCAACGTGACGGCCGATGCCGCGGGCATCTGCATCCGCACCGGCAACGCCTGCATTCTGCGCGGCGGTTCGCTGGCCTATCACTCGTGCGCCATGATTGCCGAGTTGTTGGCCGATGCCCTCGAGGCGCAGGGCTTCCCGCGCGAGGCCGTCTCGATGATCGAGTCTACCGACCGCGAGGCAACCGGCGAGCTCATGAAGCTTCGCGGCATTGTCGATGTGCTCATTCCGCGTGGCGGTGCGGGCCTGATCCGGCGCTGCGTGCGCGAGTCGCTCGTGCCGGTGATCGAGACGGGCACGGGTAACTGCCACATTTACGTGCATGAATCCGCCGACTTCGATAAAGCTCTCAACATTATCGTCAATGCCAAGACCCAGCGCGTGGGCGTGTGCAATGCCGCCGAGTCGCTGCTGGTCGACCGCGCCGTGGCAGATTCGTTTTTGCCGGCGGTAGTGGCCGTCTTGCACGACCACGGCGTGCTCATTCACGGCGACGAGGCCACGTGCGCCGCGTGCGCCGACGCCGGCTTTGTGGAGGGCGATGACTACGTCGCCGCGACTGAGGAGGACTGGGGTCGCGAGTACCTGGCGCTCGAGATGAGCGTGAAGGCCGTGGCAAACGAGGACGAGGCCATCGCACACATCAACCGCTACGGCACGATGCACTCCGAGGCCATCGTTGCCGAGGACACGGATGCTTGCGAGCGCTTCCTGGATGCGGTCGATGCCTCGGCCGTGTACGCTAACGCCAGCACACGCTTCACTGACGGCGGCGAGTTTGGCCTGGGCGCCGAGATCGGCATCTCGACCCAAAAGCTCCACGCCCGCGGCCCCTTTGCCGCCGAGGCCCTCACCACCTACAAATACAAGCTTCGAGGCACCGGCCAGGTCCGCCCCTAACGCCCGCGCAAAGAAAAACCACCACAAAGGTGCCTGTCCCCTTTGTGGTGGTTATAGGTGGCGTGGGCGGTTAGGCCTGGAAGGTATCGCGGTCGGGGGCGAAGGACTGCATGGCCGCGATGGTGCGGTCAAAGAGCTCGGTGAGCTCCCAGCCCAACATCTCGGCGCCCTGCGAAATCACGTCGCGCGAGCAGCCGGCGGCAAAGCGCTTGTCCTTAAACTTCTTCTTGAGCGACTTGGTCGTAAAGTCCATAACGCTCTTGCTCGGGCGCATGATGACTGCAGCGCCGATCAGGCCGGTGAGCTCATCGCAGGCAAACAGGATTTTTTCCATCTGCAGCTCGGGTTTGGGCAGCGAGGTGTTGAAGTCCGACGTGTGCGTCTGGATGGCGCGAATGAGCTCGGGAGACGCACCTTCGCCCTTAAGAATCTCGGCAGCATAGATGGTGTGGTTCATGGGGTCGTCCTCATGCTCCTCCCAATCCAAGTCGTGCAGCAGGCCGACGATGCCCCAAAACTCCTCGTTCTCGGGGTCGAACTCGCGCGCAAAGTAGCGCATGGTGCCCTCGACCGTCTCGCCATGGGTGATGTGGAACGGGTCTTTGTTGTGCTCGTTAAGCAGTTCAAACGCGCGGTCGCGGGTGATTCCGGCGGAAAGCGGCTCTGCCATAGGAGACTCCTTGTGCTCGTGGGTAACGATAAGAATGAATACTACTAGAACAAGAAAACCACCACAAAGGTGCCTGTCCCCTTTGTGGTGGTTTTTGGCGCGGTTGGGTTAGTTGAGGGCGGCTTGGGCTAGGCGGGCTTCGGCGTCCTCCTCGGTGACGCCCAAGGCCACGGCGAACTCCTCGATGGAGCGGCGCTTGGCTTCCTTGAGTACGCGCATGTAGTAGGAGCTGGGCTTTTTATCAGCTTCCTCGGCCTGGCGAATGCGGTGCATCATGGTCTTTGCCACGCGGACCGTCTCGGGCGCACCCAGCTTGAGCTGCTGCTTAAAGTGCGTCTCCTCAAGTGAGCTGTTGCGCTCGGTGAAGGTGTCGCACTCCAGCTCGTCATAGTGGCTCAGCAGGTGCTCGGCATCTTGCTGCGAGATGGCGGCGTGCAAACGGTCGGCCTGCGCCACGGGGTACATGAGGATCGTCTGCGCATGTCCCTGCTTGGTCTCGAGCAGTAGCATGGGCTGCGGTGTGTCGTCCCTAAAACCGACGACGGTGCAGACTCCCTGACCCGGATGAATGACGTGTTGACCGATTGAGAACATGCTACCTCCAACTTATACGAATTTACGTATGTCTAGAATAACACGCTGACGTGCGCAAACCGTTACTTTATGCAGGAAAAGCACACAACTCTGATAGGTAAGAGTATTCGATAACAGACGCAGCTCATTCACACCTTTACGCATTTTCAACGCCTGCATAATCTGCAGGCAGACCGGCATCTTTGAGTGACTCCATACAAGCTGTAGTCATTTTTGTGCATATGCAATATCTATTAGCTTTACCCTGCGACAGTGCCCGTCGCTTGTGATAGAGTGCTACAAACTCTGGCTTTTGCCCTACGAGTGACCAAGAGCTCGGGGGCTTTAACACAAGGAGGATCTATGCCCGAGAAGATTGAAGAGCTGGTACGCGCTGCGCTTGCTGCGGCCCAGGAGGCCGGCGACCTTTCCGCATTTGAACTTGACGATTGCGCTATCGAGCGACCGGCTGACACTTCTCATGGCGAGTGGACCTCTACCATGGCCCTGAAGTCCGCCAAGCTGGCCCACTGCGCCCCGCGCAAGATCGCCGAGGCCATCGTTGCCCATATGCCCGAGGACCCCGCGATCGAGAAGGTCGAGATCGCAGGCCCCGGCTTCATCAACTTCTACCTCTCCGTTGCCGTCAAGAATGCCATCTTTGGCGAGGCTCGCGAGAAGGGCATGGACTTCGCTAAGTCCAACGTCGGTGGTGGCCTGAAGACCCAGGTCGAGTTCGTTTCCGCTAACCCCGTCGGCCCCATGCACATCGGCCACGGCCGCTGGGCCGCGCTGGGCGACTCGCTCTGCCGTGTGATGGACCACGCCGGTTACGACATCCAGCGTGAGTTCTACATCAACGACCACGGCTCTCAGATGAACACCTTCGGCAACTCCATCAGCACGCGCTATATGCAGCTTGCCGACATCATCGCCAAGCAGGGCGTGGATATCGACGAGGCTCACAAGCTGCTGATCGCCGACCGCGACGCCTTTGTTGCCGACGAGAACGACGAGCACCCCGAGACCCATCCGTATCAGGACAACTTTGCCGAGACCCTGGGCAAGGACTCCTATGGCGGCGACTACATCATCGACGAGGCTGCCGAGTTCTGGCGCACCGACGGCGATAAGTGGGTCGACGCCGACCCGCAGGAGCGTATGGAGAGCTTCCGCGAGCGCGGCTATGTGAAGATGGTCGACAACATGCGCGACCTCTGCCACGCCGTCAATTGCGACTTCGATCGTTGGTACTCCGAGCGTTCGCTGTATGTGAAGGACACCGAGGGTGAGACCGCCGGCACCTCCGCCGTCGACCGCGCTTTTGAGAAGCTCGACAAGATGGGCTACCTCTACACCAAGGACGGCGCCCTGTGGTTCCGCTCCACCGACCTGGGCGATGACAAGGACCGCGTTCTGATCAAGTCCGACGGCGAGTACACCTACTTCGCCTCCGACGTTGCCTATCACTGGGATAAGTTCCAGCGCGTCGACCACGTCATCGACATCTGGGGCGCCGACCACCACGGCTACATCGAGCGCGTCCGCTGCGTCTGCGACGCTCTTGGCTATCCCGGCAAGTTCGAGGTTCTGCTGGGCCAGCTCGTCAACCTGCTGCGTAACGGCAAGCCCGTCCGTATGTCCAAGCGCAAGGGCACCATGGTGACCCTGCAGGAGCTCGTCGACGAGGTCGGCTCCGATGCCGCTCGCTACACGCTCATCTCCAAGAGCTCCAACCAGATGGTCGACTTCGATATTGAGGCCGTCAAGAAGCGCGACAACTCCAACCCGGTGTACTACGTGCAGTACGCTCACGCCCGCGTGTGCTCCATCCTGCGCCGTGCTGCTGACGTTACGCCCAAGCAGGCTGACGAGATGAGCATGAAGGCCGTCGCCGCCAGGGCCATCGGTGAGAACGTCGATTACTCGCTGCTGACCGACCCGACCGAGCTCGCCCTTTCGCGCAAGCTCAACGAGCTCACCGACCTCATCGCCAGCTGCGCTCGCGACCGCGCCCCGTTCCGTCTGACGCACTTTGCTGAGGAACTCGCCGGCGACTTCCACAGCTT
The DNA here is from genome assembly GCA_902475475.1 of uncultured Collinsella sp. Classification (GTDB taxonomy): domain Bacteria; phylum Actinomycetota; class Coriobacteriia; order Coriobacteriales; family Coriobacteriaceae; genus Collinsella. The sequence continues at coordinate 1,810 of CABRZY010000111.1, read as the reverse complement.
CTACGCTGCCTGCCAGGTTCTGCCGAGCGAGGGCCGTCCCGTCGACCCCGAGCTTTCGCGTGCCCGTCTGGCCGCTTGCGACGCCGTCCGCGTGACGCTCGCCCTGGTGCTCACCCTCGTTGGCGTTTCCGCGCCCGAGCAGATGTAAGCTACGGGTCATTTGACCGTACAGACTTGGTTTAACTAAGCCTTGAAAGCCCGATCTCACATTGGAGGTCGGGCTTTTTGCAAACGCCGACGTATTGACGAATTTGGAACTGCTGGAAATACGAAACTATGCCGGTTTACTACGATGAAATGAGAAATTCCAACTACGCCGGCTTTTCGCAAAAAAGTGCAAGGCATCTACCTGCGGTTTTAGTTCAACAAGTTTCGGAGTGATCGCGGTTGAGCGATTCATCGTAGTAAACCGTCATAGTTTTGGCGGAGGCAGTCAGATTTGTGGGTGTTAAACCAAAGATTGTCCCTTTTGACTAGTCGTTTAAGAACGTCCTCAATGACTAAGTTGCAGGTGGTTGCGGTTGTGTTACACTAACGCTGCGTATATGACGCAAATATCTCGATACAGATCAATGATGTCCGTCGGTATTTGACGGAGCTAGACTGTTTAGCCGCCCTGAAGGTTTATGCAGGGAGCATGTGATCACAGGGCTTGAAAAGAAAGTTGAGCAAACACTGTGTCTGATCAACAGCAAGAAAACGAAATAACGACGACGCAGGCCGCTCCCACTGCACCGGTTGCGTCGGACCAGGTCGCGGCGCCCGCGCATGCCTCGGCTCCTGAGACGCCTAAGGCTGCTTCGACGCCTACGCCTGCAACGGCTGAGAAGGCCGTGCCTGCAACTGGTGAGGAGGCTGTTCCGGCAAAGCCCAAGCGCACGCGCCGCGCGGCCAAGCCTGTCGCTGACGGCGAGGAGGTCACCAAGCCCAAGCGCCGTGCCACGCGCACGACGCGCGCCAAGCGCACCGTTGCAGCTGACTCCTCGGAGCCGATTTCCGATGAGGTCGCGCAGGCGCGTGCGTTGGCGCAGATTAGCGAGGCTCAGGTGGTGCGCGCCCGCCGTCGTGCTGCCGAGCGCGAGGCCGCGGCTCTGACCGAGCTTGCAGCTCCGTCTGTGCCCGAGACACCTGCCGCCACCGAGACCCCTGTCGCCGACCAGCCGACCGAGAAGCCGGTACCGCGCACACGCCGTCGCTCGGCTGCTAAGGCCGAGCAGGTTGCCGATCAGGTAACCCCCGAGCTCACTGAGGCTTCGGTCCGTTCCGTGGCAGGGGAGGGCACATCGCCTGTTGAGCCCGATGCGTCTGTCGAGGCCAGCGAAGTTCCCGTTGTCGATCCGGCTTTGCGCCCGCACCGTCGCGGTCGCAAGCCCAAGGCCTTCGTCGAGGCAGAGAAGGCCGCAGCCGCAGCTGCAGCCGCTCGGGATGCTGCGGCGACCGCCGAGTCTGCAACCGCTGCCGATGCACCCGTCCAGGATGCTACGACTTCCGAGGCCGCTCCCGCCGATGTCGAGCTCGCCGATGTCCGTCCTGGTCGCAGCCATCGTACTGCTGCTAAGCGCACGTCCAAGGCCAAGGCTGCCAAGAAGGGTGCGTCCGAGGATTCCGCCGAGACGACCGTCGATGCATCGATTGATGCCGCCGAGCCCCAGGACGTCGAACGGCCTGCGTCCGAGAAGCCCAAGCGCGGTCGTAAGAAGTCCGCTAAGGCCAAGGCGTCCGAGCAGCAGGCCGAGGCCGAGCTGCAGGGCGATTCCAAGGCCGAGGCCAGCGATGATACTGTGGCTAACGCCGACGCCGCCGCAACCGA
>CABRZY010000110.1 GCA_902475475.1 uncultured Collinsella sp. | reverse complement strand
CCAGACTCGACCACGATTACGTACTTGCCCATTAATATCACGACCTATCTCGACATTGGCTTTTAATATGTGACGCACGTCCGCCATCCTGCTGCAGAACGGCCTACAAGCGCCAAAGAGACGCCGTCCCTTGCACACAACAAAGGACAGCGTCTCCCTGGAAAACTCCGTGCTTATCTAGGATTCTACACGGTTTATTGAGGAGTGTTACTTATTCCGCAAACGGTAGCTATACGCGATAAACGGTAGCTGGCCGCGGTAACTGCGACACATTCCGCCCAGCAAGTCCAATCGTACTCCATGCACGGTTAATGCACGAGGCGGTAGAAATTCATCGATACCGCACCCTCGGCGTGCAGCTCCATCGCCGGAACCGCCGGCGAATAGGTCCGGCTCGTAAGTGCTGCCTCGCCGCCATTTGCAAAAATCTCGACCATCGTAGTGTCCGAAAGCACGCGCAGGTCGCGAAGCTCGCTGAGCTCGATCGACCTCTGGTCGCGCCCATAGCCTTCGTCACCCATGTCGAGGGTAAGCATCCCGTCTGCATAGCGCACAAAGACACCCTTGCGGATTTCGAGCTCGATCACCTGGGCGCCCTCACAGGAAACCACAAGATCAAACAGGCGGCCCGGCTCCTCAACGGTTTCACCGCCTGTCGCGCAAACGCAGTCGCCGCGCATCCTCTCAATCTCGTGCACCGGCTGCTGACAGAGCTTACCATCGCGCATGCTCAGTTCTCTCGGCACCGTCAACGCGCACTGCCACCCGCGTGCCACCGTCGGGCTTTTTGCCGTCGCATCGGGGCAACCCGACCACCCGATCATCAAACGCCGACCCGCAGCATCCTCAAAAGACTGCGGTGCGTAGAAATCAAAGCCGGCATCGACCATCGGGGGCATGCCCTGCCCGGCGATCTTAAAACTCGGCGCCTCCCAATCGGCCTCGATGGGAAACCACACGCACTGGTGCGGATTGCGGTAACGCCATCCATCGGCGGACACACCCTGCGGACAGCAAACGAGAATAAGCTCACCATCGAGCTCAAACAGATCGGGGCACTCCCACATAAAGCCAAACTTCTCGCCCAACTCAATGCGCGTCGCATAGCTCCAGTCCTCTAGATCGCTCGAGGTATAGACAAGCACGCAGCCGCGGTCGTCTTTCGTACGAGCGCCCAGAACCATGTAGTAGATACCATCGTGTTCAAGGATTTTGGGATCACGCACGTGCGTACCGATATCGTCGGGGCAATCGACCGGCCCAACAGCTATGCGCTTCTCGCCCAATTCGTCGGGGTTCTCGGCAACCACATGAATCTGGTTTTGCTCACGGCCCGTCAACACGTAGTCGTAATCATCGCGGTCAAAATGCTTGACGTTGCCGGTATAGAAGTAGTGAATCTTACCATCACGTACAAAGGCAGAACCAGAATACGCTCCACTCGAATCCAAATCGGAATCGGGAAACAGCACGGGACCATGATTCTCGTAGGTCACAAAATCCTTTGTCGTCAGATGGTTCCAAAGCACTGGACCGCCATGCGCAGCATCGAACGGATCGTATTGATGATAGATGTGATACGTATCACCAATCTGAACCAAACCGTTGGGGTCGTTGAGCCAGCCAAGCTCAGGCTCCACATGGAACAGGAGCCTATCGGGGTCGGACGCGATGCGAGCCGCCGTCTCGTCCTGTCCAGCTCGCCACTGCTCATAGTCCGCGCGTGTCACCTTATTTTTTTGATTAAACATCGCCGTTGACTTTCTCGTCTATGGGGAAGGACGCTCGACTCACACGAGTCGAACGCCCTTCCTCAAATGGACTTATCCTCAGATTACGCTGAACGGCTCAACTAGAAGCTAACGTCGAAGCCAGCGCCAGCGCCCTCTTCATCGGTGGTCGGCACGCCCTTTGCCTTGTTGTAGGCAAAGATCAAGACGATCGGCACGATAAAGGCGATGAGATTGCCGGCCACATACCACACGAGCGTCTCGGGCGTAACGATGAGCAGGCCAAGCACACCGGTCAGACCCTGACCGATAGCGCGCACCTCAAAGAGCTTCACGAAGGCACCGCCGCAGCCTGCACCGATGCAAGCGCAGATGAACGGGATGATCGAGTAGCGCATGTTTGCAGCAAAGATTGCGGGCTCGGAGATACCGACCAGCGTCGGGATAAAGGACGACATGCAGATGTTGCGCTCTTTGGAGTGCTTCTTGTGGATGAGATACATGCCGATGGCGCCGCCGCCCTGGGCGATGATGGAAACCGACCAGATGGCCTGGATGTAGTTGAAGCCGGTCGTGGCAACGAGGTTGGCCTCAATACCCTGGATGAACTGATGCGTACCGGTAACGACGAGCGGCTGCAGGAACGCGGCGAAGACAAAGGCGCCAAAGACGCCCATCCTGTTGTACAGGACATCGATTACGCCAGCGAGGACGTCGCCGATCAGGTTGCCGAGCGGGCCGAACACGGTGAACAGGGCAACGTTAGCAAGAATCAGGGTAACGGTCGGGACAAAGACAAACGAGACGACCTCGGGGATGTACTTCTGGGCAATCTTTTCGACCTTGGCCATAAACCAGGCAGTCAGGATTGCAGGGAACACGCCGCCCTGGAAAGCAACCATGGGGATGGAGAGCGGACCAAAGTTCCAGTACTCAGCACCCGACGGATCCATAACGAACGCGTTACGGTTCATAAGGCTCGGGTGAACCATGACGATACCGACGAGGATACCCAGGATCGGGTTGCCGCCAAAACGCTTGACCGCGCTATACATAACCAGGACAGGCAGGTAGTCAAACGTGGTGGCAATAATGGCAAAGAAGCTTGCGAGGTTCTTGAGGAACTCGCTGTGGTCGGCGAGGCTGCCCTCCATGCCAAAGAGGCCGTTGGCAACGATCAGCGACTTAAGGCCGATGATGATAGCAGCGCCGACGAAAGCGGGAATGATGGGGATAAAGATGTCCGAGAATACCTTGAGGACCGAGAAGAACTTGCCCTTCTTGTCCGCCTCGGCGCCCTTGACCTCGGAAGCGCTGATCTCCTTAACGCCCGTCAGAGCCATAAACTCATCGTAGACCTTGTTGACGGTACCGGTACCGAAGATGATCATGAGCTGGCCGCTGTTGTACAGCACGCCCTTGACGCCATCGATGTTCTCGAGCTCGGCCTTGTTGTACTTGCTCGTATCCTTGAGCACCAGACGCAGACGCGTAACGCAATGCGTGGCGCCCTCGATGTTCTCCAGACCGCCGACGTTATCGACGACTTGCTGAGACACTACTTTGTAGTCCATGTTCCTCTCCATTCCCTTACGAAATCATAAAACGTTTTGATGCCATTACAGAGACGCGATCGTTGCATTTGCGCACTTGAGCGTACCGTCGGTGACCGTCAGCGCCACACCCTGGCCCTGCTTATTGCAGAAGCGCGCGTTAAGCGCAACATCATCGACAAAGATGGTCGCGATATCGTCGTCAACGACCAGGCGCACATGATGAGTGCCCTCGCCCTTAAAGAACAACGGACGCTCGAGGCCCATGTTGTTGACCTGGAACCACGGATACTGGGGGGCCGCCGTAAACTCGAGCTTGCCCTCACGCAGGTTGGCGCGGAACTCATAGGCAAGACCGGACTCGGCGTCCTCGGCAAGCTTCACCGAGAAGCCGGCAGCGTCACCGGCGAGCTCGATGTCGGCATCGAGCATATAGGTGGAACCGGCATCCGCGGCGAGCACCTGCTCGACCTTGCCCGACTCGCAAGAGAGCTCAAAGGCCTCGACTGCCTTAGCCTCGCCAAAGGCGCCAAGCATGCTGTCAGGAAGCTTGGTGCCGAGCGTTCCGTCGGCACGCTGAACGATCTCGAGGGGCATAAAGGTGCCACCCCACAGGTAAGAGCTGGGGTCGCCGCCCTCGTCACGCGTAGGAACCCAACCAAAGAGAACGCGGCGCTCGCCGTCAAATGCGGTACGCGCGGCATAGTACGCGCGGCCATCGAAGGAATCGTCCGCAGGAGTGATCCAAGGACCGTTGATAGAGCGAGACATGCGGTAACGGGTCTTGTTGCCATCACTGTACTCGGAGAACACCAGATACCACCAGTCGCCCATCTTAAAGAGATCAGGCATCTCGAACATGGTGTACAGGCCCGGATTCCACCAGTCGCCCTGGAACTCCCAGGTATCCAGGTCCTTGGAGGTGAACTTGACCAGACGACCGGTCATCAGACGCTTGTCCTCGCCCACACGCGTGCCGAGGATGAGCATGTACTCTTCGTTCTCCTCATCCCAAAGCACAAAGGGATCGCGCCAGTTGCGGTCATCGTAACCCTCCTGGGGCGGAAGCAGCGTCTCGGCGATGTTCTTCTCCCACTTGACGGCGTCGTCACTCGTTGCGTGAAGAAGAACCTGCTTCATCAAGCGTGCCTTGACCTTATCGCGATTGCAACCAGTGTAGAGCGCATGGTACTTGTCGCCCATCTTAAACACCGTGCCGGCATAAACATACTGGTCGACTTCCTCGTCGCCGCCACGCTCAAGGCTCTCGCCAAAGTCTTTGTAATTGACGAAGTCCTTGGTTGTCGCGAGTGCCCAGCCAAACGGCTCTCCGAAAGGTCCGGGGTTTCGCGTGTCACGCTGATGATAGAGATAGAACGTGCCGTCCTCGCCGTACGGCATGATGTCGCCCACCCAAATTCCCTCAGGCTGGTAATACACCTTGTGCATCCGAGACTTCCTTCCCACGTGATACTAACTCGGTACAACTGCAAGATATGTCAATCGTTTTCATATGTCAAACGTTTTCACACCAATACGTCTTTTCGCAGTTCCAGTCGTCGGCAAACGGTTGACATATGCCGGCGAACGGTCATCAGAGGCGTTTGAGGAATTCTTTTGGCACGGGATGAACTACGCGGTTTTGCCCTCAATGAGTTCAACGGGGAGCTTGGTATTCGATTCGGGCTTTTCACCGTTAACAAGAGCGATGATGGATTGCGCCGCGAGCTCTCCGATGCGATCGATATCTTGACGAACGGTTGTTAAGTCAGGCATAAACGTCATAGTGCGGCGGGCGCCATCCGCGCCCACGACCTTAATATCGTCCGGAGCGCTCAAGCCGCGCTGCTTCATCACGTTAAGACAGATAGCCGCCATTGTGTCGTCTCCCGCAAAGATGCCGTCAATATCGGGGTTCTCATCGAGGATCTTCGCAACGACCGCACTCTTTTCGTCATCGGACTTAACGAACTCGACCTCACGGACAAGCGCGGGCAAACCGGCCTGCTCCACAACATCGTGGTAGGCATCGGTACGCTTATTGGCAGGCATGCGCATGCGGCTATTGTTGCGCAGGCACAAGATGCGCGAACACCCGTCATCAATCAGGCGACGCGTGGCAAGTTCGCCGATGCCATAGCTGTCGCTCGCAATCTGAACAGAGGCCTCGCCAAGGTCGCAGTCGATACCAACCAGACTCAAGCCCATCTCGGCATACGCCTCGGCACCGATATTAAGCGAGTTGACGATGACGCCATCAACCATATTGCGTCGAAGCATGTCGATATAAGAGCGCTCAAGCTCGGGTCGATTGGCGCTATTGCACAGCAGCATCTTAAAACCGTTTTCGGCCAGGGTATGCTCAATGACTTGAACCACTTGGGCATGAAACGGACTGCTGACATAGGGGACGATCATACCTATTAGATTCAGGCGACCGTTGAGCATGGCACGGGCGATATCGTTGGGCGTATAGTTGATGCGCTTCATCGCGGCATGGACCTTATCGCGGGTCTCTTGGCTAATATAGCCTCGATTATTAAGCACGCGAGATACCGTAGTAGGCGAAACCCCCGCCACCGCTGCAACTTCCTTGATACCAGGCTTAACCGTATCCTTAGAACGAGCACCCTCGCGAGCCATAGCACCCTACCCCATCAATATGTCATTCGTTTACATACGAACAAAGCATACCCCAACAACAGCGGGAAAGCGGTAACAGTACAAGTAAGTAAACGACTCATCCAAATAATTAGGAGAGTTCCGCCTAAAGGGTGACTACACAGGACCCCAGCCGGGGCTGTTTGGGCTACCTCCCAAAACATTCCGCACTGATATCTTCTGTATTGAAGACGTCGATGGTGCACCCGTATACCATTG
>CABRZY010000109.1 GCA_902475475.1 uncultured Collinsella sp. | reverse complement strand
CCATGCAGGTCTGGTTGATGCCGTCGTTGAGCATGAGTTTGGCCCACATGCGGTGCGCAATGTCGCTCTCGACGGTATGGGCGACGCCGCAGCGCGTATAGAGCTCGTCGATGGTGGTAACGGTTGCGGGCTCGGTGCCCGCTGCCGCGCCAAAGCGAATTTCGCCCGCATTGGTAAAGGTGAGCTCTCCGTTGAGGAACACGGCGTCCATGCCTTGGCAGATGCCCAGGACGGTGTGCTCCCAGCCAAAGCGCTCGGCAATCTTCTGCTCGCTCGTAATGCCGTTGCACAGCGAGGCGATGAGCGTATTGGGGCCCACGATATGTTCCATAGTCTTGAGCGCCTGGTCGAGTCCCGTCGTCTTGACCGTGAGAATGACCAGATCGGCGGGCGTTGCCTCGCTGGCGCGCACGGACTTGAGTGCGCAGGGCTCGCCGTTGACCGTAAGGGCGTCGCCTGCGTGACGCTCGAAACGGGCGTCGTCCATGACGTATTCGACGGCATCGTCGCCGAGTGCCTGGGCGATCATGCTGCCGTAGAGTAGCCCGACGCCGCCCTTGCCGATAAAGGCAACCTTGTTGATCTGCATGTGGATCATCTCCTCACAAAAAGGCGCCCGCGTGCGGGGCGCCTGATGGATTGTATGCCGCTGGGGCGTGTAGCGTGCACCGGAGGCTGAATTTAGAAGAACAAACGCATGGGAACTTATGCCGCGGGGCAGATGGCAAAAACGCGTGCGGGATATCCAACGCCATCGCGCACCTTGGGGAAGGTGCAGAAGATGACGGCGCCTGTGGCGGGAAGCTCGTCCAGATGGTCCATGACCTCGGTCTGGTAACGGTCGACCGAGAGAATGTATTGTTCGCCGGGGTAGGGGCAGGCATCCTCTCGTGTGGTCACGCTCGTCTCCTTTCGTCGGGCTTTTTGCTGATGTTAAAGCGGTGCCGTGACGGCCTGATTTCTGCTGCGTTACGATACGTTCTCGATTGCGATTCCGATGTGCTTCGATGACGTGACAGGTTTGTTTCGCCTTATCAGGGCTTCGATGGGGGAGGAGGGGCCGTGCAATATCGCGTTGACCCCAAAAGCGGTAACCGTATCTCGGCGTTGGGGCTGGGCTGCATGAGGTTTCCCGGTGCGCCGGGACGCCCGGATGCGAAGACAGCCGACGCCATCATCTCCCGTGCGGTGGAGCAGGGGATTAACTACCTGGACACGGCCTATCTCTATCCCGGCAACGAGGCTTGCGTGGGCGCTTCGCTTGAGCGCCTAGGCCTACGCGACCAGGTTTTGCTCGCGACCAAGCTGCCGCATGCTTCGTGCAAATGCGCGGAGGATTTCGACCGGTTCTTCGACGAGCAACTGTGCCGCCTGCGGACCGACCATATCGACTATTACCTCATGCACAACATTACCTCGCCCGCCCAGTGGGAACGTGTGGTGGCGTTGGGCATCGAGGACTGGATCGCGCGTCAAAAGGCGGCGGGGCGCATTCGCCAGATTGGTTTTTCGTATCACGGCAGCGCGGCGGATTTCCTGACGGTGCTTGACGCATATGACTGGGATTTTTGCCAGATCCAGTACAACTATGCCGGCGAGCGTTACCAAGCGGGAACGGCAGGACTCATGGCGGCTGCGGAGCGCGGTCTTGCGGTGTTTGTGATGGAGCCACTGCTGGGCGGTCGTCTAGCGGGCAAACTTCCGCCGCGGGCACGCGCTGTGCTCGATGGCGCCCGTGACCCGCATTTGCGCACTCCGGCCGCCTGGGGGCTTTCGTGGGTGTGGAACCATCCTCAGGTGACGATGCTGCTTTCGGGTATGACCGATACCGCGCAAGTGGATGAGAACGCGGCGTTGGCCGATCGGGCCCTGCCGGATTCGATGACGGCTGCTCAGCTCGATGCCATCGCACGCGTGCTGAGGGAGTTTGAAAAATCGAATCGCGTGCCCTGCACGGGATGCGGCTATTGCATGCCGTGTCCTAAAGGCATCAATATCCCTGGGTGTTTTGCTGCCTACAACGCAAGCTATGCGCACAGCTGGTTTACGGGGCTGTCTCAATACTTTACGGCGAGCGCGGTGCGGACGAACGAGCCCAAGCTGGTGAGCAATTGCGTCAAGTGCGGCAAATGCGCGCGGCATTGCCCGCAGCACATTGATATCCCCGGGCGCTTGGACGACGTACGCCGCCGTTTTCAGCCTGGCCCCGTGACGGCGGTGCTTAAGGCCTTCGGCAAAACGCGCTCCTCGTGACCCTTTTATAACTTGCGGTGGAATAGTTCCTGCTTGCGGCAGAATAAGGCATCGACAGGAACTATTTCACCGCAACTGAAGGGGGCTGTCGTGGGCCATCGGGATTCATGTGATGATTTGCGTGAGGTTCGTTGGGGCGTTTTGGGCGCTGGACGCATTTCTCATCGATTTGCATCGTCGCTCAAGAAGGTCGACGGGGCACGGCTGGTGGCTGCGGCCGGCCGCACTCCTGCACATGTCGAGGAATTTTGCCGAGCGTTTTCGATTGATGCCGCGCACAGTTATGCCACGGCTGACGATAGCGGCGATGCGGCTTATGATGCGCTGATTGCCGACCCCGATGTCGACGTAATCTACTTGGCTCTTCCACATGGCATGCATGCGCATTGGGTCTGTCGGGCACTGCGCGCGGGAAAGGCCGTGCTGTGCGAAAAGCCGGCCGTTTTGAACGAAGAAGAGGCTCTCTCGATTGCCTCCACCTCTCGCGAGCGCGGCGTGCTGTTTATGGAGGCGATGAAAAATCGGTTTTGTCCGATGCGTACTCGCGTGAAGGGCTTGCTTGCGTCTGGCGAGCTCGGCCGTATCGTCTCGATTGAAAGCGTGCAAAAACTCGATTATGGTGAGCCCCCTTCGAGTTATCTGCTCGACCCATTGCAGGGTGGCTGTCTATATGACATGGGCTGCTATGCGGTCGGTTGGTTTGAGGATTTGCTCGCGGGCGCGTGCGAGGTTTCGTCCCATGAAGTTCGCTGGCGTGACGTATCGGGCGGCCGCGTCGATTGGGCCGACGAGGTCCATATGAGCGTCGGCGGTATACCCATTCATATGGTGTGTGACGGCAAAGCAGCATATGAAAGCCGCTTAACGATTGCCTGCGAGCGGGGTTCGTTGGAAATCGAGCGCCTCCATCGCCCCGAGCTCGCCCATGTGAAGTACTCCGACGGACGAATGCTCGAAATAAATGCCCCGTTTGAGGTCGATGATTTCTACGGCGAAATCCAGCATGCGACCCAGCTCATCCGGGCGGGGAAACACGAGAGCCCCGTCATGCCCCTTGCCGCCACACAGCGCTGCGCGCGCATTATCGATGCAATCCGTCTAGCCCTCTAGGACCTGGCGCTGACGCGTGAGGGATCATGACGCCGGCGCCCGTAGCCGTAGTGCTCGGTGGCCCGCATCTCTGATGCCCCTTTTATAACTTGCGGTGGAATAGTTCCTGTTTGCGGCAGAATAAGGCATCGACAGGAACTATTTCACCGCAACTGATGAGGGGGAGCTGGGGATGCTGACGATCGGATGTCATCTATCCACGACGAAGGGCTATCGGGCGATGGGGGAGACGGCGTTGTCAATTGGCGCCAATACCTTTGCATTCTTTACGCGCAACCCGCGCGGCGGCAAGGCGAAAGACCTTGACATGGATGACGTGGCCGCCCTGCGCGAGCTTATGGAACAGAACGATTTTGGCCCGCTTGTGGCTCATGCCCCGTATACCTATAACCCCTGCTCGGCCAAAGAGCGGGCGCGCGAGTTTGCCTTGGAGGCCATGGCGGAGGACCTGCGGCGCATGGAAGCGCTGCCCGGCAACTACTACAACTTCCATCCCGGTGCGCATGTGGGGCAGGGCTCCGACGCCGGCATTCAGATGATCGTCGACACCCTGTGCCAGGTGATGTTTGAGGGCCAACAGACGACGGTGCTGCTCGAGACCATGGCCGGCAAGGGCACCGAGGTGGGCCGCAGCTTTGAGGAACTGGCACTCATCATCCAGGGCGTTGCCGACAAGTGTCCCGAGCTGTCGGCCAAGTTGGGCGTTTGCTTGGACACCTGCCATGTGAATGACGCCGGCTACGACATCGTCCACGATCTTGAAGGCGTGCTCGACGAGTTCGATCGTGTGGTGGGTATCGAGCGCCTGCGCGCCGTGCATATCAATGACTCCAAGAACCCCTGCGGCGCCCATAAGGACCGCCACGAATGCATCGGTAAGGGCTACCTGGGTAGCGAAGAGTTTGGCGGCGGTATGCAGGTTATGCAGAATATTGTATCGAATGGCCGCTTGCGCGCATTGCCATTCATTTTGGAGACACCGAACGAACTTGCAGGTTATGCGGCTGAAATCAAATTGTTAAGGTCATTGCAGCAGTGATGACTGTCATAAAGTGGAGTGCTCCATTCACGTTATGGGTTTGTTTCAATCAGTTTTCTAATTGCGGATTCTTCCAAGCGGGTGCATAATAACCCTCAGTTTTTGCAGACCCCTGAATCACGTGGGGTCATTGGAAGGAGACTGATTATGAAGCTGAAGAAGCTTGGCGCATTTGCCGCCACGGGTGCTATGGCGCTCGCCCTTGCTCTGACGGGCTGCGGCTCGTCCAACGCCACCTCTGGTTCTGATGCCAGTTCCAGCAGCTCTGACGACGCTAAGGTCGAGAAGGTCGACGGTTCCAAGGAGTACGCGCTCGTCAAGGACGGTACGCTGACCGTCGGCACCTCTGCCGAGTACGCTCCGTTTGAGTACAAGGATGACAACGGCGATTATCAGGGCTTTGACCTTGAGCTCATCAAGGCTATCGGCGACAAGCTGGGCCTGGATGTCGAGTATGTCAACAATGACTTTGACACGCTGGTTCCGGGCGTCGCTTCGGGCGCTAAGTATGACGTCTCCATCGCGGCTATCACCGACACGCCCGAGCGTGAGAAGGAAGTCACTTTCTCCGATTCCTACTACATGGACGATCAGGCTATCGTGACCAAGGTCGATAACACCGACATCACGGCCGACAACTACAGCGAGAAGCTCAACAACGCCGACGCTACCATCATCGTCCAGTCTGGCTCGACCGCCGAGTCCTTTGCCCAGGAGAACTTCCCCAAGGCCAAGATTGTCCCCTACAAGGACGCCACCGAGTGCTTCAGCGCCCTGCAGTCCGATAAGGGCGACGCCGTAGTCACCAACCGCTCCGTTGCCAGCCAGCTGACCGCCGAGCAGTTCAACACCTGCCAGACCATTAAGCAGATCAGCACCGGCGAGGAGTACGCCATCGCCATCAACCAGGGCAACACCAAGCTCAAGGACGATATCAACCAGGCCATCAAGGACCTGACTGACGACGGTACCGTTGACGCCCTCATGGCTAAGTACAACATCAAGTAAATAGATGCTTGATTGCGCGTAGGCCCTTTCCGTTTTGCGGAGAGGGCCTTTGCGCTTCTCTCGACGGAGAGCGTTTCCGTCTCGTTTTGCCGGCAACTTCTACGATAGGAGCCACCTTGTCTCGACTGAACAAAGGGGCCGCAGAGCAGTGTTTTCCACTGCCCGCCTTGCTCCAAGAGCTAGTCTGCGTCATGGCCGTGGCGCTCGCGCTGGTGTGCGCGGGGGCATATGCGCCCACGACCGCCCAGGCGCTTGAGACCGCAAAGATTACCGCCCGACCCAACACCGGTTCGGGCAGCGCTGTGGTCGGCGGCACCGAGACGCGCATTACCTGGGAAGTTCAGGCCGATGCCGACGAGGAGCTGAGCGGTCTTTCTCTGACGTTTGCCGACGGCACGACGTTTGGTGCCGATGACACACGCCTGACGATGCTCTCGGGCGAGGACCTCATGGACCGTACGCCCATGAAGCCCGCGTGCAAGGTGGACGGTCAGACGCTCAAAATCGACTTTGGCGAGACGGCGCCGGCTGGCAGCTATTTTCGCGTCGAGGTCTACGGCGTGACCTTCCCCGTCGAGGGCGGCGACGAGGCCTTTAGCGGCACCTATACGCTCGCCGATGGTTCGACCAAGAAGGTCTCCAAGATTCCTTCCGTCGAGATCAAGGGCGTGACGGCCTTCGATAACTTCTTGGCCGACCTTAAAGAGCAGCCGTGGGTCGAGGCGTGGAACTCCAATATGTTCCTCCGCCTGTTCTTGA
>CABRZY010000108.1 GCA_902475475.1 uncultured Collinsella sp. | reverse complement strand
CGTTTTGCACGGAGGTGCCGGTAAAGACGATGTTCTTGCAGGCAGAGAGTGGCAGCGCGGAGCCGTCGGCACTCTCGACGACGGTGATGGCGGTGGTCTTCTCGACGGCCTCGCTCTCGCCAGTGAGTGCGGACTCGATCACAAACAGGTCGCGCGCGGTGATGACGCGGGCATCGGCCGGCACCATATCTCCGGCAGAGAGGCGGATCACATCACCGGGGACGAGCTCGTCGAAGGGGATCTCGACGCGCTCGCCGTCGCGCAGGGCGGTGCAAGTGTTGGAGACCAGGTCCTTGAGGGCCTCGGCCGCATTGCCGCTGCGGGCTTCTTGGATAAACTTCATACCGCCCGATACCAGCAACATGATGCCGATGACGATGACCGTGGAGGGGTCGCGCTGCGGCTCGGGCACGGCGAGCACGTCGATGTAGAGCGAGACCAGCGCGAGCGCGGCGAGGATGCCGGCGAAGGGGTCGACAAAGGCGTCGGCGATACGGCGGGCGAGCGTCTTGGTCGGCGCCTCGATGGTGTTGGGGCCGGCGGCATCCAGGCGCTCGGCGGCGTGCTCAGCGGTGAGACCGTTTGCCGTGGCGTCAAGCAGTACGAGGGCGTCCTCGGCACTATGGGTGGCGGCGAATATGGTGTTCTTGGACAGGCCGGTATGAGCGGCGGGGCGCGCCGTGCGGCGGCGCTTGGAGATGGCTTCGAGTACCGTAACGGTTTTGAGCATCAGCATAGGGTCCTCCTTGTTGAAGGGAGTTAGCGTACGTGTCGTATTTGCTTCAAAAAACCTAGATGTCGCTCACGTCAAGCTCTTGAGCCCACAAAGGGTACAGCGCGCCTTTGTGGTGGTTTTGGCGATCTGCCGGTGGCGTTTATGCGTATGCGGAATCCTCACGGCGTGCCGAGGGCGACATGCAGGTTTTTCGACTAGGACTGCCTTCCATGGCACACCTCCTAAAGGCCGAGCGCAGCGCGCTTTGGGTATCTCGTACCCCTTTTTAATCCGCCCGTATTCTTGATGAGGGGGTTTGCGATGTCAACCCCATTGTTCGGAAAACCATTGCCCCCGACAAAGCCTTTACAGAATGCCGTGGCTCCAAAGCGCGCCCGCATCGATGCTTCGCCTGCGCTAAACTGGAAGGTACGTACGCGATTACGAGAGGAGCCCGCATGGAGGCTTACAAGCAAGAGTTCATCAAGTTTATGGTTGAGTCCGACGTTCTTAAGTTCGGCAGCTTTACGCTCAAGAGCGGCCGTCAGTCCCCGTTCTTTATGAACGCCGGCGCTTACGTGACGGGCTATCAGCTCAAGAAGCTGGGCGAGTATTACGCCCAGGCCATCCACGATAACTTTGGCGACGACTTTGATGTGCTGTTTGGGCCGGCCTACAAGGGCATTCCCCTGGCCGTCGTGACCGCGATTGCCTACCACGAGCTGTACGGCAAGGAGGTCAAGTACTGCTGCGACCGCAAGGAGGCCAAGGACCACGGCGCCGACAAGGGCAACCTGCTGGGCTATGAGCCCCAGGACGGCGACCGCGTGGTCATGGTCGAGGATGTCACCACCAGCGGCAAGTCCATCGACGAGACCTATCCCAAGGTTAAGGCTGCTGCCGACGTCGAAATCAAGGGCCTGATCGTGTCCCTCAACCGCATGGAGGTCGGCAAGGGCGGCGTGACCACCGCGCAGAAGGAGATCGAGGCCAAGTACGGTTTTCCCGTCGCGAGCATCGTTTCCATGGCCGAGGTCGTCGAGACTCTCTACAACCACGAGATCGACGGCAAGGTCGTCATCGACGACGAGCTCAAGGCCGCCATCGACGCTTACTACGAGCAGTACGGAGCTCGGGAGTAGTTACGGCGTTTTACCAAACGCCGTAACCGGCCGACGCTGCGCGCCGTCCAGGACGACAATTTGTCATTCAAAAGGCGAGGCATGACCAGAAGGTCTATGCCTTGCCTTTTTCATGCCAACTTGTTCGTCCTGGACGGCGCTCGCTGTCCGTCCTCTTCTTGCGGCGTTGCCTTGCTCCGGATGAGTAGTCATTGGGGGCGTTCTTAAATGACTAGTCGTGAATGAGCGTGGATAAGCGTCCAAAAATCCACGCTCGTCGCTACTTGAGCCCCGGGAGGCGGGTGTAGGGAAACGAGCGCTCCAGGAATTCGGAGCAGTGGGCATAGTCTTTGGCGAAGTAGCTGCTGTAGAGCGAATCGAGTACGTATTGCACGGCGATGTGGCTCGCGAACTGCGTGATGCGATGCGTCATGCTCTCGTGGTCGCTTACCGTAAGGTAGGCGGCAAAGCCGGGGTGAATGCGAGCGCAATAAGGCGTGCCGATGACGATGACCGGGGCATGCCGACTGCTGAGGATCGGCAAGATGTCCTTGAGGTTGGGGGCAAGGCCGCTGTAGGAGATGACGATTGCCGTATGGTCGGGACCCGAGGCGAGAGCCGTTCGCACCTGGGCCTCGACACCGTTGTGGCACGTCGCGCTTTTACCGGCGGAGAGCAGGCGATCGCGGAACATTCCCGCTGGATAGAGGTTGTGCGAGCCCGTGTAGATGTCGACCTGTCGGGCGTTCGCGATGAGCTTGGCGGCGTGGTCAAGCTGCGTGGGGTCGAGTAGCTCCTGCGTTTCGGCCAGCGTGGTCTGGTAGAGCCCCTCCATGCGCTCCATAACCTGCGCGGGAGTGGAGGTGGCATCGAAGGGAAAGTTGATGTCCACGTCGCGCCGGTTTCCCGCCTCGGATGCCAGGCGGATGAGCTCGACCTTGAGGTCCTTAAAGCCCTCGAGGCCGAGCTTTTTGCAAAAACGGTGCACGCTCGCAACGGAAACGTTGGTGCGCGCGGCAAACTCCTTAATAGAAAGCCCGCGGATGTCCTCGCCGATGGCAAGGGCTGCAATGCCGAGTTGTTGCTCGGTAGGGGTGAGGCCCTGCGCCTCGGTGATCTTGCGTTTGATATCCATGCGAACTCCCACACTCGCCAAACCTGCCAAAAAGGGACAGGCTTATTTTGGCACGTTTTGGTAGGTATCAGGAAGTGTCAGGGGCGGGGCGGCGGCGGTCCGTGGGCGCGAAAAGAAGTGTCGGGTTTGGCGCGGCCGCTTCTGCCCGTCCCGTGCGCAGGCGATACTCATCTTACCGACCCGCGATGCAAAGGAGATGCTCATGGCAAACATCAAGTTCCCCGAGGGCTTCTATTGGGGTGGCGCCACTGCCGCCAACCAGTTTGAGGGCGCTTGGAACGTGGACGGCCGCGGTCCTTCCGTCGACGATCATTTCTTGGGTGGCAGCTACAAGGAGCCGCGTCAGATCACGATCGACATCGACCCCAACCGCTTCTATCCCAATCATGACGGTATCGATTTCTACCATCACTACGAGGAGGACATCGCGCTGTTCGCCGAGATGGGCTTTACCATGTTCCGCATGTCCATCTCCTGGAGCCGCATCTTCCCCAACGGCGACGACGCTGAGCCCAACGAGGCCGGCCTCGCCTTCTACGATCGCGTTTTCGACTGCCTGCGCGCTCACAATATCGAGCCGCTCGTGACCCTCTCGCACTACGAGATGCCCTATCACCTGGTCGAGAAATACAACGGCTGGGCGAGCCGCGAGCTCATCGGCTTCTTTGAGAAGTACTGCCAGACCGTCTTCGACCGCTATCAGGACAAGGTCAAGCTCTGGCTCACCTTCAACGAGATCAACTGCGGTACTCAGGACATGGGCAACCTCTTTGAGACCAGCATGATTCAGGGCTTTGAGGGTCCGGCGTCGGCGGTCCACACCACGCCGCAGGCTCGTATGCAGGCGCTGCATCACCAGTTTGTCGCCAGCGGCCGCGTCGTGCGCTATGCCCACGAGCACTACCCGC
Organism: uncultured Collinsella sp.; assembly: GCA_902475475.1. Classification (GTDB taxonomy): domain Bacteria; phylum Actinomycetota; class Coriobacteriia; order Coriobacteriales; family Coriobacteriaceae; genus Collinsella. Next base: position 2,325 of record CABRZY010000108.1, on the reverse strand, counting down.
AGTTTAAGATGGGCAACATGGACTGCTTCATCCTTTCCTATGCCGCCACGTGCGATCCGGCCGACGTGTTCGCCACGCAGCAGGAGATGAATACCATGAACTGGTACTGCTCCGACGTGCAGGTGCGCGGCAAGTACCCGTTCTATGCCAAGCGCTTCTGGGCCGAGAACGATGTTGAGCTCGTGATGGAGGACGGCGACCTGCAGGATATCGCCGACGGCAAGGTTGATTTCTACACCTTTAGCTACTACATGTCCGGCACCGTGGGCACCCACAAGGACCACGAGATGACCGAGGGCAACATGACCTTTGGCGGCAAGAACCCCTATCTGGAGTCCACCGACTGGGGCTGGCAGATCGATCCGCTGGGCCTGCGCATCGCCCTCAACGAGATTTACGCCCGCTACGAGATTCCACTGATGGTGGTCGAGAACGGCATGGGCGCCTACGACGAGGTCGAGGAGGACGGCTCAATCCACGACCCGTATCGCATCGCCTACTTGCAGAGCCACATCAAGGCCATGGGCGAGGCCATTGCCGATGGCGTTGACCTGATTGCCTACACCTGGTGGGGTCCCATCGACCTGGTTTCCGCCGGCACTGGCGAGATGCGCAAGCGCTACGGCTTCATCCACGTCGATAAGTACGACGACGGCACCGGTACCTATGAGCGCCGCCGCAAGGACAGCTTCTTCGCATACCAGAAGATCATCAAGTCCAACGGCACCGAGGGCTTGGATTAATCGACAATATGAGTGCCACTGGGAAAAGGTTTTGGGAAGGGCTTGGAAGGGCTTGCGATTCGAACCCTCGCCTTAGTATTTTGGTCATTTGGCACTATAATCACCATAGGCATGCGCATAACGTTGCGCTTAATCAAGAGGAGAAAACGTATGGGTCTGTTTGATATGTTCAAGAAGAAGGCTGAGCCCGCGGCAGCTGCTGCTCCGGCCTCTATCTCTGCTTCTGCCGGCGCCGACGTGCTGTGCTCGCCCGTCAAGGGCAAGGTCATCAAGATGGCCGACGTGCCCGATCCCGTCTTTGGTGGCGAGGTTCTGGGCAAGGGCTGCGCTGTGTGGCCCGAGGACGACCTGGTCTACGCTCCCTGCGACGGCAAGGTGACCGTCACCATGGGTCACGCCGTGGGCCTGCAGTCCGATAGCGGCATCGAGGTTCTGGTGCACGTTGGCGTCGATACCGTCAACATGAACGGCGACGGCTTCGAGGGCTTCGTCAAGGCTGACGACGTCGTGAAGGCCGGCCAGCCCATCCTCAAGATCGACCGCACCAAGATCGCTGCTGCCGGTTACAAGGACTGCGTCGTCGTGGCCGTGTCCAACACCGCCGAGTTTGCCGACGTCGAGCTTACCGTCGAGGCCGAGTCTGCCGTCGCCGCCGGTGACGCCATCGTTAAGGTCGTCCGCAAGTAGTCTGCGGCATCCAGAAGATGCACAAGGGTGGTCGGGTTGTCCGGCCACCCTTTTTTAATGGGCTAAGCAGGTGCGTTTTATTGCAGGGGGCTTGCTTCACGGGCCATTTGTTCGTCAAATTGAGCCGTCCGCGCTTTTGCGACGTAGGGGTTTGGACGGAGCCGCTAATATGAACTTACTGTTGCGACGTGCGCTGCGCGAGGAACGCGGTGCCGCTTGTTTGGAGGACTGTCATGAAAAAGAAGCTGCTGCTTGCGCCCCTGATGGCTGCCCTGGTCGCGTGCGTGGTTTTGCTTTCCGGCTGCGGAGGGCCTTCGGTGGAGGAGCTCATCACCAACGACCTTACGAGCCAGTTTGACGAGATCAAGAACGGCGGAGATGACTTCCTCTCCGGTCTGGAAAAGGCTTCGGGCGACGAGTTTGAGCAGCTGGGTATCGATCCCAAGGAGTATGCCAAGAGCTATCTCGAGGGCTTTGACTACAAGATCGGCGATGTGACGGTTGACGAGGACAAGGGTACTGCGACTGCCGAGGTCACCATCACCTGCAAGTCCATGAACAAGATCGTCGAAGATTTCGCCACCCAGTATCAGGAGAAGGTCGCCGCACTCGATACGACGCCTTCCGAGGACGACCTGTACAAGATGGCCGGCCAGGTGATGGTCGACGTGACCAAGGCCGCTAAGACCAAGGACACCAAGGTCACCTTTAAGTATTCCGCCAACGAGGATAACGAGTGGTCTGCCGACGATTCCGCAACCACCGAGATGATGAATGCGATGATGAGCTAGGGGGTTACGCGGTAGTTCGTTGCGGCGTTTTACCAAACGCCGCAACTGCTCGACGCTGCGCGGGCACCAGAGCGACAACTTGTCATTCAAAGAGGACGGCATGA
>CABRZY010000107.1 GCA_902475475.1 uncultured Collinsella sp. | reverse complement strand
ACCAGCCTTTTGATTCCCATCATCATCCCCTGCCGGCGTCCTCGCCAGCTCGCTAAAAACGCTCCGCGTTTTCTTTACGCTCGCTCCTTCACAGGTTCAAGTCCCTGTGATGGGCCCATAACAAAAAAAGCTCCCATTGCTGGGAGCTCTTTCATTTAATGGTGCGGGCGAAAGGACTTGAACCTTCATGGGGTTGCCCCCATACGGACCTGAACCGTACGCGTCTGCCAATTCCGCCACGCCCGCGTGCAGAAATTAGAATAACGGAGCGCCACCACGAACGCAAGAACTATTTTTGAAAAAGTTTGCGAGCATTTTCCCAAGCGGCTTGCGCGATTGTTTCGGCATCCTCACCAGTGCGATCGACACGGTCGTTAACCAGCGCGTTTGCCGTAATGGAAATCATTGCGGGCTCGCATTCAAGACTGCGGATGGGCTCCGGAGCCATATACGGGCAATCCGTCTCGAACAAAATTCGATCGAGTGGGGTTGCCGCAAATGCCTCGCGCACGTCGTCGTTGCGCTTAAAGGTGGCCGCACCACCATAGGCGATATAGCAGCCCAGCTCCACAAAGCGCTCCATCGTGGCGCGGTCCTCGCCAAAGCAGTGCAGCACACAACCGGCCTGGGGCACGCCGACCTCGCGCAACACGTTGTAGGCGTCCACGTGCGAGGTACGCTCATAGTCCGTGTCCTCGTGGCGCAGATGCAGCTCCACCGGCACGTTACGGCACACGGCAAGCTCGAGTTGGCGCGCCATGCAGTCAATCTGCACGTTATGGGGTGCCGGCGCGATATCGTCGTCATAGTCCATGTGGTAGTCCAGGCCGATTTCGCCAATACCGGCGCATAAGGGGTCATCGAGTGCGGCAACGACCTGTGCGTGAACGTCGTCGGTATAGTCCGGCGCGCCATACGGATGCACGCCGGCAAGATACTTGATCTGCGGAATATCCCGCATCGGCAGAATTTCGCGCACGAGCCAGTCGCTATAGTCCGCCACGCTGCGTTTGTCAGCGATGGGATCGAACATCGTCACCAACAGGTCGACGCCCGCGGCTTTGGCGCGCACGAGCGTCTCGGGCACTTCTTTGCCCCAAAACGAAAGCAGATGCGCATGCGTGTCGGCAAGCGGTGCCAAGGGCACGGGGCAGGTAACCGTCTTCTTTTTCTTGGTAAACGTCACGCGTGCGGCATTAGGCATCATGGATTAGCTCCTGGGCCAGGCGGACAAAGTCGGCAACATCAAGCGTCTCGGCGCGCGTGGTGGGTGCGATACCGCAAGCCTCAAAGGCGGCATCGAGCACGTCCTTGGCAAAGCCGTTGGCGCTCATAGAATTGCGGATGGTCTTGCGACGCTGAGCAAATGCAGCATCAATCACGCGGGCCACAAATTCGCGATCGAGTCCTTCGGGCACCACGCCGTCAACACGGTCGATACGCACGACGGCCGAGTCCACGTGCGGCGCCGGCATAAAGCAGCGCGGCGGCACCTCAAAGCGACCCGTCACCTGCGCATACAGGCCGAGCTTTGCCGTATAGCCGCCATAGGTCTTGTTGCCCGGCACTGCGGCAATGCGATCGGCAACCTCCTTTTGCACCATGACGACGGCACGCTTGAGCGCCGGCATCGTCTGGAAGAACTGCAGGATGATCGTCGCCGCCACGTTATAGGGCAGGTTCGCGACAAACACCGTCGGCTCACCGCCCGCAGCCTGCTCAATCTGCTCCGGGCCCACCCTGAGCGCGTCGCCCATGATAAAGCGGAAGTTGGCATAGTCGGCGGCATGGGCGTCGAGCACCGGCTCGAGCTCGGGGTCGGCCTCGATCGACGTGACGCACGCCGCCTCCTGCAGCAGCGCAAGCGTGAGCGTACCAACGCCCGGGCCAACCTCGAGCACGCGCTCATCGCCCGTGAGCTCGGAAAGCTCGCAGATGCGCTCGATCACATGGTTGTCGATCAGGAAGTTTTGGCCCAGGCGATGCTTGGTCGCAAGGCCAAACTCCTCCAGCAGCTCCCTTGTTGCCGTGGGGTTTGCCAAAGGCGAAGTTGTCATAGTTGCCTCCTTAGCATGATGGCGGCGTCTTGAAACAAAAGGGCATGGACCGTGGCGGCCATGCCCTTACAGCTAAACAGCAAATTGCCGATATGGCGCGCGGCGTCTTAGCCCAGACGCGGGAACAGCGGATCGCCCTTCTCGACGGGCTGACCACCAGCAAGCAGGCCCCAAGCGCAAATGCCCTTGAGATCGTCGCTCGCGGCCTCGTCCTCGCAGGACAGGCGGCGCAGAGCCTCGGCAGAAGTCTGGGGCATGAGCGGCATCAGCAGGTGAGCGGCAATGCGGATGGCCTCGAGCAGGTTGTAGATCACAAACGCCAGCTCGTCAGCCTTGGCCTCGTCCTTGGCAAGTGCCCAAGGCTCGGAGTCCTCGATGTAGTGGTTGGCGGCGTGGATGAGCTCCATGACCTCGTCCTTGGCTCCACCGTAATCGAGCACGTCCATCTTGGCCATGTAGCGCTCGACCAGACCATCGGCGATCTTTGCCAGCGGGTTGTCGAACGCATCGAACGATGCGGGCTTGGCGGGCGCGCAACCGTCAAAGTACTTGCCGCTCATGTTGAGCGAACGCGAGATAAGGTTGCCCCAGCTGTTGGCCAGGTCGGCGTTGTAGACCTGCTCCATGCGGTCGAAGCTGATGGCACCGTCGGTGCCGGGGACGACGTCGGTCATAAAGTAGTAGCGATAGCCCTCGACACCCAGCATGTCGATAACGTCCTGCGGAGCGATGGCGTTACCGCGGCTCTTGGACATCTTCTCGGCCTTGCCGGTCTCGGCATTGCGCACGGTCAGGAAGCCGTGGGCAAAGACGTGCTCGGGCAGGGCCTCGCCGATGGCCATGAGCATGGCGGGCCAAATGACGCAGTGGAAGCGGATGATGTCCTTACCCACGATGTGGAACTGCGCGGGCCAGCGATAGGCCAGCTCGGCACGCGCCTCGTCGGTGTCGACACCGTAGCCGACGGCCGTCATGTAGTTGAGCAGCGCATCGAACCACACGTACGTCACGTGGCCCTCGTCAAACGGGACCTGAATGCCCCAGTCAAAGCTCGTGCGGCTCACGGAAAGGTCGTTAAGGCCGCCCTCGACAAAGCTGCGTACCTCGTTCATACGGAACGCAGGCTCGACAAAGTCGGGGTGCTCGTCATAGAGCTTGAGCAGCTTGTCCTGGAAGGCAGAAAGCTTAAAGAAGTAGGACTCCTCCTGCACGCGCTCCAGCGGACGGTGGCAGTCGGGGCACAGGTGCTGGCCGACGCTGCCGTACTCCTCGTCGCCCTTCTGGACCTGCGTATCAGTGAAGTAGGTCTCGTCGGGTACACAGTACCAGCCATCGTAGCTGCCCTTATACAGGTAGCCGGACTCCTTCATGCGCTCCCACAGGTACTGCACGGCATGGTGCTGGCGCGGCTCGGTGGTGCGGATGAAGTCGTCGTTGGAGATCTCGAGCTTGTTCCAAAGCTCCTTGAAGTGCGGAGCCTGGCTGTCGGTCCACTCCTGAGGCGTCATGTTGTGCTTGGCTGCGGCCTCGGCGACCTTCTCGCCGTGCTCGTCCATGCCGGTCAGGAACTTGACGTTATAGCCGGCGGAGCGGCGATAGCGAGCCTGAACGTCGGCGATGATGGTGGAATAAGCCGTGCCCAGGTGCGGATCGGCGTTGACGTAGTAGATGGGCGTCGTGATAAAGAACGAAGGCTTACTTTGATCCATGGGGTTTGTCCTCCAGAAAAACGTTGCATACAGGGGATGATTCTAGCGCAAGGGCTGGATATCCTCCATCTATTGCATATCGAGCACCATGGCATAGACATCGCGCTTACGGCGCGAGTACTTCTGCGACAGGCGCTTGGCCACCGCAGACGCGGGCTCCCCCTCCTCGAGCGCGGCGCGGATATCCTCGCGCAGGGCCTCGTCGGGATCCACTGCCGCGGCGCCAACCGGCACGATACCGGCCTCCTCATCCTCGCTCGGCGGCGCGATGACCAGCGCAATCTCGCCCTTTACCTCGCCGCGAGCACGCAGCTCCTCGGCAAGCTGGGCAGCGGGCCCGCGCAGGACCTCCTCATGCAGCTTGGTAAGCTCGCGGCAGACAGCGACCTCGCGCTGGGGAAAGACCTCGGCCACGGCCTCGAGCGTCGCCGCGATGCGATGTGGAGACTCGTAGAAGATGAGCGCACCGGGCACCACGGCAAGACGCTGCAGTCGACGCACGCGGTCGCCATGCTTGCGGCCCAAAAAGCCCTCGAAGAAAAAGTGCTCACAGGGAATGCCGGACGAAACAAGCGCCGTAACGCAAGCGGAGGGCCCGGGAATAACTTCGACGGGCACATCGGCCTCACGTGCCGCCTCGACCAGCGCCTGGCCGGGATCGGACACGCTCGGCATGCCGGCGTCCGAGGCAAAGGCGAGGGTCTCCCCCGCCAGCAGACGGTCGACCAGGCCGGCGGCGCGGCTGGCGATCACATTCTCGTCGCAACGGACAAGCGGCTTGGAAATGCCCAGGTGCATCAGCAGCTTTGACGTCACACGCGTGTCTTCGCAGCAGATGGCATCGGCGGCGGCAAACGCCTCGCCAACGCGCGGGGACAGGTCGCCCAGGTTGCCGATGGGCGTGCCGACCACATAGAGTTTGCCCGTATGGGCGCTGTTTTGCGTCATATCAACCTATTCAATCATGCCACGCTCGAGCGTACCGAGCGCCGCGCGGGCGTCCCATGCTGCAATGCGCTTCTCGGTCTTCCACGTTTGGAAGAACCAACCGGCAGCCGGTGCAAACGAAGCCAGTTGGTTGGCGATAAACACGCGCTCGTAGGCATTGCGGCCCTCGGGCGTAACCGACGAGTTGGCAAAGATCGCCGCGCCCGACCATTCGCCCACCAGCACGGGGAACCCAGTCGAAATCGCTTCTTTAAGCTCGCGCTTGTTACGCGAAATCGCCGTCGTCAGCCCGCGAGGGCTCGTGATATCGAGCGCATACTCGTCGCGGTAATGGTACAGGTGAAGGTCCATGTAGACGTTCTTGTACTTAGCGCCGCGCATAAAATGCTTCCACTCGCTGGGATGTCCCGAAGACGAAAAGACGACGATCTTATCCTCGGGCATATACGAACGGACGAGCTCATAGGCATCGCGATAGAAGTTGCGCAGGTAGTGCGCAGGAATGCCATCCGTCATGGTGAAGAGGCTCTTGCGGACACTCATCTGCGGCGTATCCAGCAGCTCAATGCCCAGCAGGCTCTCGGCCTCGCCGTAGCGATCGGCCAGGCGCTCGAGCACGTCGAGTGCGACATGACGACCGTTGGTGGACGAATGCCACTCGGCAACAGCCTCCGGCGTGGCGGGCGAATCGTTGGAATCGCCCTGGCCACCGGGCACAGTTGCTAGATCAAGCAGCACGCGGATGTCGTACTTGGCAGCCCACTCAATTGCACGGTCGATGTAGTCGACAACCGAGATGTAGGACGCATCGGACTCCTGCGAGCCAAAGGCATACCAGGGTACCGGCAGACGCACGGCATTGAGGCCAATCTGCGCCATGCGGCGGAAATCGTCCTCGCTCACAAACGTCTCGTAATGACGGCGCATGCGCTCGTTATAGGCGGCGGTGCCCATGGCCTCCTGCAGCTCGGCCGCGTTGGATGCACCGGTCGCCGCGTATAGCGACGGGGTCACCCAAGGCTCGGGAATAAACCAGCCAGAGAGATTAACGCCGAGTATCCTCTCCATCACTGCCCCCTTTTGAATCATACGGGCTAAGCCCGCATCGCTCTTGCATGACATATCTATCGATTTGAGTATACCCGCGCATGCAGACAGGCGACCGAACGGTCTACAAAGTGGCGCAAAAGTGGGAGGAATGTCTGGGACAGGTGGGCACGAGCTGGTGCGCCGAGATGTGCGCGCACGTCGGAAGTAAGCGCCGGAAAGCGCATCCCGTTTTTCGCAAAAGACTGGGATGCATTTTCCGTTCGAGGCCTCAATCGGAAAATGCATCCCGTTCTGAGCGCGAGATCTGGGACGCAGTTTCCGCCAAAGGCCGCAAAAGGAAAGCACGTCCCATTCTGACGCCGGATTCCGGGTCGCGCTTTCCCAAGCGACATCAAAGCGGAAAACGCATCCCACTCTGAAGCCAAATTCCGGGACGCAATTTCCGCAGAGCCCTCGATAAAAGAAAAGGACCCCTTTGCAGAGGTCCTAGTCAATTCAAGGTGGCGGGGAA
>CABRZY010000106.1 GCA_902475475.1 uncultured Collinsella sp. | reverse complement strand
TCGCGCGGCTCACCCACCACGCAGATGCCCTGCTCCTGCCATATGATTTCCTCGCGACGCACGGGGTAGTCATAATTTCCCCGTGCGACTGTGAGTTTGTTGTGCAACAAAGATGCTTCGTATCCGCTTATCGCATGGATGCTTCCGCTCGCATCCTTAATTTGCCCATTCGTTGCGCAACCTTTTGGGTTCGCTGATACACTCAAATATGGATTTGAATGAATGCGCCGCTTCTGAGCGGCGTGTTTTTCTTGGAGGAGAACGCATGCGGCCCGGTGGCACTCAGACAAAGCGCGGCGCCGCGGTGCGCATACGACGCCGACTGGGCTTGGCGCCGCGGGCGTACGCACTGCTATCGTGCTCGCTGGTGCTGGTCATAGCTGGCGTTTCTGCCTATGGCATGACCGTGCCGTCCATGATGCAGGCGCATGCCGCACGCGAACCGCGCGTGGGGCATGAGGTCAAAAGCGATCTGGGCACCACGACTGGATATGCTTGGGCAAGTGTGGTCGGGCATATTGTGTTTGGCACCGACGATGCGGACGGCGCCGAGGCCCCGGACAACGAAGTCACGCTTGCCAATGGCAAAACCATCGTGCTCACCAACACCAAGATCATCGATCGATTGTCCAACAATAGCGTGGCGGCAACGGTGAATAAGGTCGAGCAGCAAAAGGAGCAGGACGCCCAGCAGTCCGGAAAGCCCGGTAGCTCGGATACTTCTGGCTCCGGCTCGGATTCATCGAGTTCGGGCGGCGGCTCTGGGTCGGGTTCCTCTACCGGAGGGCCTGGAAACGGCGGCTCGACGGGCGGCAACACTGACAACGATGCAAACTCCGGCGGCCTTTCCGCTGCTGAGGAAGAGAGCATTCACAGTTGGCTTGTGACCAAGTACAACATGCTCGACGGCTATGTTTCTCGTGCCAATGACGTGGTCTCGACCTATAACTCTACGGGAGATCCTAGGCCGTGCGACAGCCTGGTCGGGGAGATGTTTGTCATTCGAGCCGAGTTCGGTCGTCAGACATTCTCGCCCCGGTCAAAGTGGTATCAGCAGTATGCCAATCTGTGGGGCTGTTACACCAACCTATGTCAATGGGTCGGCCATTACGGCGATGATGACGTCGCGCTCGGTAACTTCAACAATAACGTGGCGGCGCTTGCCCTATGATGACCGATCTTGCATCCACCACACCACAATCGCTCGGTCGCGATCCCATGGTCGGCCTGCGCCTGGCGCGTGTCGACGGGTTTGAGCCGGCCATTGCGCTCGGTCAGGACGAACTGCCTGCCTATCTGCGTCGTTTTACGATGCTGTTTGCCGACGATGCCACCATGCGCCGTGGCGGTATCGGCCGCGTGACGCGTGCCATCAACGCCCAAGGCGAGGCCGTGGCACTCAAGCAGCTCATCTTGCCGACGCGCGATGAGTTTGACGACGATGCAACTCACGAGGCGCTGGTCGCCAAGTTCGAGGCGGCGTTTCGCGAGGAATACGAATGCCATCGCGCCCTTTCGGGCCTTAAGGGCTTTCCCCGCCTCTATGGCTGGGGCGAGGTCGACGGTGTGCCTGCAATTGTCATGGAATGGGTCGAGGGCGAGACGCTTGCCCGCTTGCGTTCGCGACTTGCCGTGGACGATGCCGGACGCCTGTCGCCGCTTGTGGCGGCGCGTCTGGGTCGCGACCTGTTCGATCTGCTCTGCCGTATGAGCCTGGTGGGCGAGGGCTTTGTCCATCGCGATATCTCGCCCGCTAATATTATGGTGCGCACGGCGCGTCTACCGCTTGACCGGCAGCTTGCCGAGGGCACCTTTGACCTGTGCCTGATCGACTTTGGCTCGTCGCTGGCGCTTGAGCCTGCGTCGGCCGTGGCCGGTACCGGCGGCAAGGCGTCGTTTACGGAGCGTTATGCCACGCTGCGTCGCGCGACGGTTGCCTACGCCCCGCCCGAGATGCTCACTGACGATATTCCCGACCTACGCGCTTTGCGTATGTCGCCGGCGATTGACGTCTATGCCGCGGCAAGCACGGTTTACGAGCTCATTGCCGGCGTCGCGCCATACGAAGCCGCGCCGAGCACTTCGGGCACCTCGGGTTCGCGCAAAAAGACGCGCGACATCGCCAGCCCCTACCGTCTTAAGATGGACACGCGGCCCGACTATCCCATTGGTGCCCATGCGCCCGGTTGCGATTTGACTCAGCTGCTTCGTCGTGAGCCCGATGTGGCGCTCGCCGCGGCCGAGCAGGCCCAGCAGCTAGGGCTTGAGCCGGATTCCGAAGAGCTACGTGATGCGCTGGCGTTTGTCGATGCCCAGCTGTTCGACGTGGTGATGGCCTGTCTGTCCAGCCATCAAAAAGATCGTCCCGAGCCGGCGGCGGTCGAGGCGGCGCTCTCGGCGTTTTGTGACCACTATGCGCAAAATGTCGGTCGTTCGCTCCGCGGCGAGCCGCTCACGCCGTGCCCCATGGATGCGTCTGGCCGCGCGGTTCGTCGCGCGCTGATGATCGGTGCGGCGGTCGTTTGCAGCGTGGTTTGGGCTGTGGTCGTGGTTTCGGCCGCGCTGCTGGCGTCGGGCGCTCGCGTGACGGCGATTTTGGGATCGCTCGTGTGGTCTGGGTCGCTACCGGGTATTATTGCCGCACTGGCTTTGGCGCTGCCAGGCATAGCCGGCGTTGCCGCGGGGGCACTTGCGCGCAATCGGCGCTCGGGGTTCCTGCAGGGTGTGCTTGCGCTTTCTGCCTGCGAGGTTCCGGTGCTGGTTGTGGCTGCATGTAGCGTATTTTCCCAACGCGCCGTGATGGGCGGCCTTGTTGCCGCTCTGGTTGCAACCTATACGCTTACGTGGTTTTTGCTTGCGATGGGCTTTGCCTTTGAACTTCCCGCTTCGGCACCGCGACGCACAAAAGCCCAGATGGCGACTCCGCTTGCCGGTGGAGCCGCAGCTGCCCGTACTTTTGGCGGACCTGTCGAAGTATCGTCCGATTCTATTTCTACGACCAAGGAGGCCTAGGTCATGGCATCTCAAGTTGAGCTCACCCCATGCGGGGTCATGTTTGACATCTTTAAGCGCGCGGCGCATCTGAGCCATATCGAGCTGTGCGGCTTGGTGCTTTCGTCCCGTCCGCTCGCCGACGGCCGCAGCCCGCAGAGCCGAGCCGCCGATCGCTCTTGGGTTTCCCGCTTTATCGTTCGCGCGCCGGTCGGCACGCTTCAGCAGCGCTACTTTGCCGAATACGGTACCTCGGCTGCGCGTATTATGTCGCAACTGGCCCTGCGCCAGCGCAATCCCATGGACTCCACGGCTGTGATCAATATGGTGTGCGGTCCTGCAGGTGAACCGATGGTATGCGCGCTCGAAGAGTGCCACCAGGACACGAATCTCTATCGCAACGCGCTCGATCGCCTGTCCCAGGCGGCAGAACTCATGCCCGCCGAGCGCGCCGAGGCCGTGCTGGTGCTGTTTGTCGCCGTCGGTTGTTCGGCGGATGTGCGGTCCTCGGTGAACTATGCCATCGACTACGCGCACGCGACCTGTGGCGGAGGCACATCCACGCCGCGTTCGCTTGGCATGTCGATGACCGCGGGCGAACGCGAACCCGCCCCGGCGCACCCCTTGGGCTTGCTGCGCGTACAAAACAGTTTTGTCGTGAGCGCCCCGCGCTGGATTCAGCCGAGTGAGCAGGGTGTTGAGATTGGCGCGCTGGCCACTGGCGAGGGCGATATTACCGACGTCGGCGACGATGTCTCGGCCCGCCATGCCCATATCTGGTGCGATGCTCAAAATATCTGGCACGTCGAGGACTTGTCGTCCACCAACGGAACCGTGGTGGTAAACGGGGCCACGCGCGTCTGCATTCAGGTCGAGCCCGGCCGTTCCGCCCAACTCAATCCCGGCGACGAGCTCAAGCTCGGCGAATCCACTACCTACGCCATCCTCTTTGGTGCCCTCTAGCCGGCAGTTAGGGACGTTCCTTTTCTGCCGGCACTTGGGGACACTCCTTGGCGCACCAGAGCTGGTCGCCCAGGGATGGAGGGGCCATTTTGGCCCTTGGCAGTCACCCGAGGTAAACCTTTACCGCCCGCCTATATTTGCCGAAATTACACTTGACGGCGGGGTACAATAAACCCGCATGCGGATTTCCGTTGCGGGCGCTTCCCATCGCCGGGGCGTGCCCGGGAGCATCCGGCATGCGGCCTTTGCGGCGCTCGGTCATGTGCAAGACGGGCGGTCGGGTCTGTGGGGCGCATCAGCTGCTCCTCGCCTCGGCATGTCTTCTCTCCACGCCACGTACCTGCTGCTGAGCCTGCCTGCCAGATGATTGGAAGCAACAGCGTAAATCCCATCACGCCAACATCCCGGCGATCGCCGGGGCCTGTATACCTATATGAGAGGAGAGGGGTATATGGCGCGTAAGTTTAAGTCTATGGACGGCAACGAGGCGGCCGCATATGTTTCGTATGCGTACACCGAGGTAGCGGGAATCTATCCCATTACGCCGTCCAGCCCGATGGCCGACCATGTCGACCAGTGGGCGGCCCAGGGTCGCAAGAACATCTTCGGCACCCCGGTCAAGGTCGTCGAGATGGAGTCCGAGGCAGGTGCAGCCGGTACCGTTCACGGTTCGCTGGGCGCCGGTGCTCTGACCACCACCTACACGGCTTCTCAGGGTCTGCTCCTGATGATCCCGAACATGTACAAGATCGCGGGCGAGCAGCTCCCGGGCGTCTTCCACGTCTCCGCGCGTTGCGTCGCTTCCCACGCCCTGAACATCTTTGGCGATCACTCCGACGTCATGGCCTGCCGCCAGACCGGTTTCGCCATGCTCGCCGAGGGCAACGTCCAGGAGGTCATGGACCTCTCGCCGGTGGCCCACCTTGCCGCCATCGAGGGCAAGACTCCGTTCCTTAACTTCTTCGACGGCTTCCGCACCAGCCACGAGATCCAGAAGGTCGCCATGTGGGACTACAAGGATCTGGCCGAGATGTGCGACATGGACGCTGTCCAGGCTTTCCGCGACCACGCGCTCAACCCTGAGCACCCGCACACCCGCGGTAGCCACGAGAACGGCGACATCTTCTTCCAGAACCGCGAGGCCTGCAACAAGGTCTACGACGAGCTTCCCGCCGTCGTCGAGGGCTACATGAAGAAGATCAACGAGAAGCTCGGCACCGATTACGGCCTGTTCAACTACTACGGCGCTCCCGATGCCGATCGCGTCGTCGTGTGCATGGGCTCCTTCTGCGACGTGCTCGAGGAAGTCATCGACTACCTCAACGCTCACGGCGAGAAGGTCGGCCTGGTCAAGGTTCGCCTGTTCCGTCCGTTCTCCATCAAGCACTTTGTCGACGTTCTCCCCGAGACCGTCAAGAAGATTGCCGTCATGGACCGCACCAAGGAGCCGGGTTCCATCGGCGAGCCGCTCTACCAGGACGTCGTCTCCGCTCTCTACGAGGCCGGCAAGACGGGCATCAAGGTCGTCGGCGGCCGTTATGGCCTGGGCAGCAAGGACACGCCTCCCGCGTCCGCGTTCGCTGTCTTCGAGGAGCTCAAGAAGGACGAGCCCAAGCGCGAGTTCACCATCGGCATTGTCGATGACGTGACCAACCTGAGCCTGCCCGAGGCCGAGGATGCGCCCAACACCGCAGCTCCCGGCACCATCGAGTGCAAGTTCTGGGGTCTGGGTGGCGACGGTACCGTCGGCGCCAACAAGAACTCGATCAAGATCATCGGCGACCACACCGACAAGTACGTCCAGGCCTACTTCCAGTACGACTCCAAGAAGACCGGCGGCGTCACCGTCTCGCACCTGCGCTTTGGTGATTCCCCGATCCGTTCGCCGTACTACGTGACCAAGGCCGACTTTGTCGCCTGCCATAACCCCAGCTACATCGTTAAGGGCTTCAAGATGGTCCGCGACGTCAAGCCGGGCGGCACCTTCCTGGTCAACTGCCAGTGGAGCGACGAGGAGTTCGCCGGGCACATGCCCGCCGTGGCCAAGCGCTACATCGCGAACAACAACGTCAACGTCTACCTGATCGACGCTATCGACCTGGCGGCCAAGGTCGGCATGGGCAAGCGCACCAACACGGTGCTCCAGTCCGCCTTCTTCGCGCTGGCCAAGGTCCTGCCCGCCGAGGACGCCCTGCAGTACATGAAGGATGCGGCTACCAAGTCCTACATGAAGAAGGGTCAGGCTATCGTCGACGCCAACCACAAGGCCATCGATGCTGGCGCTACCGCCTTCCGTAAGTTCGAGGTTCCGGCCGACTGGGCAACTGC
>CABRZY010000105.1 GCA_902475475.1 uncultured Collinsella sp. | reverse complement strand
TGCTTCCCGCCATCTGCGGCCGTGTCTGCCCGCAGGAGAACCAGTGCGAGGGCAAGTGCATCCGTGGTAAAAAGTCCGAGCCCGTGGCCATCGGCCAGCTCGAGCGCTTCCTGGGTGATCGCCCCGAGCTCGCCTCCACGCCCAAGATGGCCCCCAAAAACGGCAAGAAGGTCGCCGTCGTCGGCTCCGGCCCGTCCGGCATCACCTGCGCCGGCGAGCTCGCCCGTAACGGCTTTGACGTTACCGTCTTCGAGGCCTTCTTCACCGGCGGCGGCGTGCTGGTCTACGGCATCCCCGAGTTCCGTCTGCCCAAGGCGGTCGTCGAGCGCGAGATCGACGGCTTGGAGGACATGGGCGTCAAGTTTGAGTACAACTCCGTCGTGGGCAACATGGCCACGGCCGAGGAGCTGTTCGAGCAGGGCTTCGACGCCATCTACGTGGCGACCGGCGCTGGCCTGCCCAAGTTCCTCAACGTCCCCGGCGAGAACCTGCCCAACGTCTTCTTCGCGAACGAGTACCTCACCCGCGTGAACCTGATGAAGGCCAACAAGTTCCCCGAGTACGACACCCCCACCAAGCACGGCAAGAACGTCGTCGTCTTTGGTGGCGGCAACGTGGCTATGGACGCCGTCCGTACCGCCAAGCGCCTGGGCGCCGAGCACGCCATCATCGCCTATCGTCGTACCGAGGACGAGATGCCCTGCCGTCGCGCCGAGCTGCACCATGCCAAGGCCGAGGGCGTCGAGGTTCTGCCGCTCGTTTCCCCGCTCGAGTTTGTCGCTGGCGAGGACGGCTCCGTGTGCGCCGTCAAGGTCCAGAAGATGGAGCTCGGCGAGCCCGACGAGTCCGGCCGTCGTCGCCCGGTGCCCATCGAGGGCGCCATCGAGGAGATTCCCTGCGACGTCGCAATCTCGGCTATCGGTACCAACGCCAACCCCTTCGCAAAGAAGATCGGCGGCAAGATGGAGCTCAACAAGTGGGGCTACATCATCGCCGACGAGGAGACCGGCCAGACCACCGATCCCCGCATCTGGGCCGGCGGCGACATCGTCACCGGTGCCGCTACGGTCATTCTGGCGATGGGCGCCGGCAAGAAGGCCGCCGCTTCCATCACCAAGAGCCTGCTGGGCGAGTAATCACCCTCAACGTTAGCCATCAAACGGCAAAGTCCCCGTCGAGCACACGCCCGGCGGGGACTTTTTCTATGCCGACCACCCAACCACCACGATGGGGACAGGCACCTTTGTAGTGGTTGGGGGCCTGGTCGGCAAACCAATTCCGGCGTTTGTCTCAATCTGTAACAGTTAGGCCCTGTTGAGCATCGTAGTTGTTACAGATCGAGATATTGCGCCAGCCGCCTCCGCTTTATCTCAATCTGTAACAGCTAGAGGCCAAATATGCCGCCTGGTGTTACAGATCAAGACGTTGGGCTGACGGCCGGACGGTTCATCTAAATCTGTAACAGTTAGAGCCATTTTCGCTGGCTTGGTGTTACAGATCGAGATTTTGCAAAAGCCGAGGATAGACACCGCCGCCAAGGCCTTCCCCTCGGCCTAAAACAAAAACCACCACAAAGGTGCCTGTCCCCTTTGTGGTGGTTTTGATCGGTTAGCCTTCGAGCTGGGCCACTTTGTAGCGGTAGGCAGCGGCGATAACGTCCTTGCAGCCCTCGCGGCCCAGCTTGGCGCGGTTGACGACGATGTCTTTACCGCTCGTCATCTTCCACTTTCCGGCACTGTAGCGCTTATAGAACGCCTCGCGCGCCTTCTGCTGCTGTTTGACCAGCTTGGCACCCTTCTTTTTGTTAAGGCCACGCTTCTTGCGCACAATCTCGACGCGGTCCTCAAAGGGTGCGGTCACCAACACGGCAATGTGGTTGGGGTTGTTGCGCAGCAGATAATCGGACAGGCGGCCTTCGATAATGCAGCTCTCGGTCTCACCCAGATCCAAAATCACCTGGCTCATCTTTTGGAACAACTTGTCCGAGTACGAACGCGCATCGTAGCGGTCGGGCAGAAACGCCATGTTCTCCACGGCCAGACGCTCGTCGTAGGCGGCCATCTTGTCGAGCGACTCGCCCGCGCGCAGCGACGCACGCACCAGCAGCTCGTTATCGTATAGCGGAATCCCCAGCTCATCGGCGAGGATACGACCAATCTCGTGGCCCTCGGCGCCAAAGTCGCGCGCGATGGTAATGACCACAGGACTCTTCTTATTCACCAGATCGCTCATCGCGATTCCTTTCTCTATGTGACAAAGGGGCTGTCCCTTTGCCACATTCTACGCTGCCACCATTCGCCTCTGATACGCTCGGACCAGCAGCGAGATACCAAAGTTGAGCACAAAGTACATCGCAAACACCAGGCCGTAGAGCATAAGCACCTGCGACAGGTCGATCGCGTGGGCCATCACGACGTTTGCCGTGTACATGAGCTCGGCCACGTTAATGCCCGAAAGATACGAGCTGTCCTTAATGACGGTCGTGCACTGGCTAAACAGCGCCGGAATGATCGTCTTAAACGTCTGCGGCAGAATGATGTAGCGCATGGTGGCAAAGAAGCCAAAGCCCTGGCTCTGCGCTGCCTCAAACTGGCCGCGCGGAATCGAGTTGAGGCCGCCGCGCACAATCTCGGCCATAACAGCGCTGGTAAACAGCGTAAAGGCGATGGTCGAAATCACAATGTCCAAACCCTGCACCGTAAAGTAGATAAACAGAATCCACAGCAGGTTCGGCGTGCAACGGAACAGCTCGATGTAGGCGCTCACCAAAATACGGAACGGGCGGGGCGCATAGCTTTTAACGAGCGCCAGCACCGTGCCAAAGATAAGCGAGAAAAAGATCGACAGCGCCGAGATCTCGATTGTCTTAACAAAGCCGCCCCAAATGTAGAGCAGGTTGGTCGCGTTGAAGATTTCCATGCGCTAGGCCTCCTCTACGTTGTCGAGCCCCAGCTCGGCCAGGCTCACGCCGCGCGGACGCTCCTTGGAGCGGCGCTCGAGCCACTGCACCAGCATGGCGAGCGGAAAGCAGATGATGAAGTACATAAGGCAGCAGACGATGTATCCCTGCAGGTAACCGTACAGACTCACAAAGTTGTCGGAACGGTACATAAGGTCGCCGCCGGCCACAAGCGCCAGCACCGACGTGTTCTTGACCAGGTTGAGCGCCTGGTTACACAGCGGCGGCAGAATGATCTTGAACGTCTGGGGCAGCACGATGTACCAGTAGGCCTGCGCACGGGTGAAGCCCTGGCTCTGGGCCGCCTCCATCTGACCGCGCGGAACCGCCTCGATACCGGTGCGGATGACCTCCGAAATGTAGGCCGCGTGATACAGGCCCACGCCCAAGAAGCCCAGCACGAACGGCGCGATGCGCACCGGCTGGTCGGCACCGGTTATGGCCTGCAAAAACTGCGGACCGGCCATGTACATAAAGAGCACCTGTACGGGCAACGGGGTGTTCTGGTAAAACTCCACGTACACGCGGCTTATGGCGCGCAGTACGCGCGAGCGAGTGGTAGAGAACACGCCCAGCAACGTGCCCAGCACCAGCGACAGCAGCAGACCGGCAACGACCACCTGCAGCGTCACGCCAAAGCCCTCCCAGAAGGGCCCCATGTTTTGAAATGTCGTCGACCAACGGTCGGCGTCAAATAATCCTTCGAGCATTTGATTCCTTCCTTGGACGATGCGCCTATACAAGACCCCAGGTCTTGACCTCTTGGTCGAGCCAGCCATCGGCCAGGCGATCGCAAATCACCTGATCGACCACGGCCGAAAGGTCGCAGCCCTTCTTGGTCGCCACGCCGTAGCCCTGCTCGCCAAACTTGACCTCGGGCTGCAGCAGCTCAACGGTCTCGTTCATGTAACCGGCCAGCGTGGAGCGGTCCATGGCAAAGACGTCGATATTGCCGGCGTCGAGCGAACTCTTGATGATGGGGTAGCCGCTAAAGGCCCTAAACTCGGGCTTGCAGCTAAAGCCGTTGTCCTTGATCATCTGCTCGATCAGGCCCTGCGTGGTGGCGCCCTGGCTCACACCAATGACCTTGCCGTCCAGGTCCTCAATCGAGGTAAAGCCCGAACGCTTCTTGACCATGAGTCCCACGTAGTCGGTGCGGTACGGCGTCGAGAAATCCCAGCTCTTCTTGCGCTCGTCGGTGATGGTGTAGGTCGCCGCGACAACGTCAAGTTGGCCGTTATCGATCAGTGGGCCGCGCGTCTTGGGCGTTACATCGGTAAACTCGACAAGCTCCTGGGCGCGGGCCTCCTTGTAGCTCACGCCAAAGACGGCAGCGGCAATCTGGTAGCACAAATCGACTTCCATGCCCTCAAAGCGGCCCTTGGCGGTGTCGTAATAGCCATAGCCGGGAACGTCCTTCTTAACGCCGGCATTCAGATGGCCACGCGACTTGATGGCCGCAAGCTTGGACCCCTTGTCGGAGCCCTCGCCGCTGGTGGAGTTGCCGCAACCGGTAAGCGCGGTCCCCGTCAGCGCAAGCATGCCGGCGCCGGCCAGCTGCAAAAAGCGACGGCGCGACACGGCCGCCCTCGTCATATCCGTCATGTCCATCACCGCGCCTAGTGCAGAATCTTGGACAGGAACTCGCGGCAGCGCGGGTTCTCGGGGTTGTCGAAGAAGTGCTCGGGCGTGCCCTCCTCCAGAATGCGACCGTCCTCCATAAAGATGACGCGGTCGGCCACCTGGCGCGCAAAGCCCATCTCGTGCGTCACGCAGATCATGGTGATGTCCTCCTGCGCGAGCTCAATCATAACGTCCAGAACCTCCTGGACCATCTCGGGGTCGAGCGCCGAGGTCGGCTCGTCAAACAGGATGATGGGCTGCTTGGTGCACAGGGCACGGGCGATGGCGATGCGCTGCTGCTGACCGCCCGAGAGATTCTGCGGATACTCGCCGGCCTTATGCGCCATGCCGACGCGCTTGAGCGCGGCAATGGCGATCTCGGTCGCCCCCTCCTTGCTCTTCTTTTGCAGCTTGATGGGCGCGAGCGTCAGGTTGCCCAGCACCGTCATGTTGGGATACAGGTTGAACTGCTGAAACACCATGGAGCTATACTTGCGAGCCATCTCCAGGTGATTCTTTTTGGTGAGCGGCGTACCGTCGATGACGACCTCGCCCGACGTGGGTTCCTCCAGATAATCGACGCAACGGATGAGCGTCGACTTACCCGAGCCGGAAGGCCCGATCATTACGAGCTTCTCGCCGCGCTTGACGGTGAGATTGATATCTTTGAGCACATGCAGGTCGCCAAAGTACTTGTTGAGATGCTTGATCTCGATCATGTCTGCCATGAATGTCCCTTCCCTGCGTTTACACGAGTTGAACTATTGTACGGAAAGAACCACGTTTTCGCAGCCCACACTACATTCCCGTAAAGAACCCGCAACCTTCCACCTGCTCGTCGGCACCTAGTCATTGGGGACAGACTTAAATGAGTACCTGCTCGTTGGGCACTCATTTAAGCCCGTCCCCAATGAGCGCCCGCGGGGGACGCCCTTCCTCCAACCGCCCTTGTTGAGCATAAGTCAGACACTATGACCCAATCCGAGGGCACGGAAACGACAGGAGCCCCCGCTCGTGACCGCGGGTCGGGGCTGTGACAATGTTGTTGAAGTGCCAGAGGCGCAGCCGCGCCGCAACGAGGTTGGGAGGCTCCCGTGCCTAGATATTCTACCGCCTTCGGAATGGACGTACACCTCAGGTCCACCACCGTCTGCGCGCTCGACGCGGAGACGGGCGAGGCCGTGACGAGGAGGTTCCGCGGCAACCCCTGGGGCGAGGTCGCGGAGTGGATGTCGGGCTTCCCCGGCCCGTCGCTCGCCGCCTACGAGAGCGGCTACCTCGGCTTCGCCCCGCAGAGGGAGCTCTCCGGGCTCGGCGTCGACTGCGTCGTCGCGGCCGTCTCCAAGGCCCCGAGGTCGGCGGCAGACTTCTCGTCCAAGAACGACCGCAACGACGCGGCCAGGATGGCCAAGGCGATACTGTCGCACGATATCTCCCCGGTATGGGTGCCGTCCCCGAGATCGAGGGGCTCAGGGACCTCGCCGGGGCCCACGACGCGGCGACCGCGAGGCTCGCGGCGGCGAAGCAGCGGCTCCTGGCGTTCCTCGCCCGCCGGGGTTACGCCTACGGCGGCACGACGCCGGCCGGAAACCCCCGGAAGTACTGGACGTACGACTTCCTCAGGTGGCTCGACAAGGTTCGGCCCGCCGACGACGGCGGCATCCGGGCGCTGGCGGCGCTGAGGAGCGAGGTCGAGGCGGCCC
>CABRZY010000104.1 GCA_902475475.1 uncultured Collinsella sp. | reverse complement strand
CCGTCGATAGCCCCCGCCCCGCCAAGTCCGGCGACGATATCATCAGCGGCTGCATCAACATGACGGGGCTAATCCACGTGCGCACCACCAAGCCCTTTGGCGAGTCCACCGTCGCACGCGTCCTGGAGCTCGTGGAGAATGCCAGCGAAAAGAAGGCGCGCACCGAGAACTTCATCACGCGCTTTGCCCGCGTCTACACGCCCGCCGTCACCGGCGCTGCCGCGGTGCTCGCGCTCGGCGGCGGCCTGGTCACCGGTGCCTGGCCCGACTGGATTCTGCGCGGCCTGACTTTCCTGGTCGTCAGCTGCCCGTGCGCGCTCGTGATCAGCGTGCCGCTCAGTTTCTTTGGCGGCATCGGCGGCGCCTCCAAGCTGGGCGTTCTCATCAAGGGTTCTAACTACCTCGAGACGCTCGCCGATGTGGACACCGTCGTCTTTGACAAGACAGGCACCCTCACCAACGGCACGTTCTCGGTGGTCGCGGTGCACCCCGAGGCAGGCTATACCGAGCAATCGCTGCTTGAAGTCGCAGCGCTCGCCGAGTCATTCTCCGACCATCCCATCGCGCAGTCGGTACGCACCGCCTTCCAGGGCGAGCTCGATCCCAAGCGCGTAACGGATTCCACTAATGACGCGGGCCACGGCGTGACGGCAACCATCGACGGCAAGTACGTCGTCGTCGGCAACGCAAAGATGCTCGCCGCGGCCGGAGTCGAAGCGCCCGATTGCGAGGTCGTCGGCACAATCCTCCACGTGCTCGTTGACGGCGTGTACGCCGGCCACATCGTGATTGCAGACACCGTTAAGGCCGACGCCGAGCAGACGATCCGAGACCTGCACGCCGCCGGCGTCAAGCGCACCGTCATGCTCACGGGCGACCGCAAGGAGGTTGCGGCCGCCGTGGCCAAGCAGCTCGGACTCGACGAGTTCCATGCGCAGCTCCTGCCAGGCGACAAGGTCGAGCGCGTTGAAGCGCTGCTCGCGGCCGAAAGTGGCAAGGGCAAGCTCGCCTTTGTCGGCGACGGCATCAACGATGCGCCCGTGCTCACCCGCGCAGACGTTGGCATTGCCATGGGCGCTATGGGTTCCGACGCCGCGATTGAGGCCGCCGACGTGGTGCTCATGGATGACAAGCCGTCCAACATCGCCCGCGCGATCCGCGTGGCACGCAAGACCATGGCGATTGTCTGGCAGAACATCATCTTTGCGCTGGGCGTTAAGCTGCTGATTCTAGTGCTGGCAGCACTCGGCATCGCCAACATGTGGCTTGCTGTGTTCGGCGACGTAGGCGTAGCGATCATCGCCATCCTGAACGCCATGCGCGCGATGGGTGTGAAGAACCTGTAGCGTTCGTGGGCTGTCCGGCCGGGGCCGGGCTTGGTTTTGAAAACGTCCTCGCGCATGAGGCCCGTCTTTCCTGCTCCTGCGGAGCAACGGAAAGGCGGGCCTCGCGCTGCGGAGTGTTTTCAAAACCAAGCCCGGCCCCGGCCTGCATTGACACAGCTGGCGGTTCTTGGGCATCGCTTGCTGGCGGGGTTCCTTAGCTGAAATGGACTTGGCCGAAAGGGCCGCTGGTCCCGGTCGCTGGTTCGCGCTTTGCGTGAACTCCGCGCCACTGTGGGTCAGTTAGGCTTCCGTTGTTGGACCCGCCACATCTTCCCGTCCCAGCATCGATCTTAGCTTCTCAAAGCTCTCCTCGCTCAGACAATGCTCCATGTGGCAGCCCTCTTGCGACGCGACCTCAGCCGAAACACCCGCATCCTCCAGCAGCCCCACGAAAAAGCAGTGACGCTCCCACATTTGGCGAGCGACCTCCAGACCACGCTCCGTCAGATGAACGTCGCGCTTGCCCATTTCGACATAGCCGCTGTTCTCCAGCGTCGCCATGGCCTTGGAAACGCTCGCCTTGGTTACGCCGAGGTGCTCCGCAACGTCGATCGAGCGCACGATGCCCTGACGTTCCGACAGAACGTAGATCGATTCGAGATAGTCTTCTCCGGATTCACGTAGGGCCATGGGCCGCCTTTCGCGATGATTGCTAGTTAGCCTTTGGATACTTTTCACAGCATACTTTACCGCAAAAGTTGCCCATGTCTTACTACTTTGTCTAAAAGTTAGCCGTGTTTCACAAAACGTGCGGGACGAAAACAAAATGGGACGCCCCGCAAGGAGTGTCCCCAGGTGTCGAGCCGCGGCTATAGCAGCCCAAAGTGCTTTGCGGCGTTGTAGATTCCGTCGTCGTCCACGGCGGTCGTCACGTAGGTCGCTGCAGCCTTCACCGTGTCCTGCGCGTTGCCCATGGCCACGCTCGTGCCCACGGCGGAAAACATCGACAGGTCGTTCTCGCCATCGCCAAAGGCAATCGCCTCGCTCGCATCGATGCCCAGGCGCTCCAGCGTCGCCGCCACGCCCAGGTCCTTACCGCCGTTGGCAGGGATAATGTCGCAGAACAAATCACACCAGCGCGTAGTGAGAGAATGCGCCACCGCATCGGTCACGATATGCTCGTCGGCCGGGTCCACAAAGGCGCAGAACTGGTAGACCGGTGCGTCAAAGGCGTGCTCAAACGGCTCCTCGTGGTAGACAATCCCCGCGTTGCAGCCGGCCGTCATCACACGCTCGGATAGGCGGTTCACAAACGAGTTCTCGCCCTGCATACACAGCGAGTCATAACGTCCCTGCGCCACCTGGTCCACAATCACCGCGACGTCGTCCGGATCGATCGGGCAGCTGCGGTAAACGCCCTCGACATCAAAACAGTGCTGGCCCGAAAGCGTAATGTACGCATCCCAACCCAAGTCGAGCAGCCAATCCGGCATCTGGTAGGTCGGGCGACCCGTGGCAATCACGCACGCAATCCCCTGCTCGTGAAAGCTGTCGAGCACCTGCCGCGTCGACGCCGGAATCCGATGGGTCTTAAAGCTCAGCAGCGTACCGTCGATATCGAAAAACGCAGCCTTGATCATCCTCGCCTACTCCTCGCCCTCGAGCTTCTCGCTCGCCTCGAGCCACGCCATCTCCAACTCGTCCATGGCGGCGTGAGCCTCGTCAATCTTTGCCTGCTGCTCGCCGAGCGCCGTGTAGTTGGTGGGATCGACCTGGGCCATCGCGGCCTCGGCCTCCTCCACGCGGGCGCGCTGCGTATCCATCTTGCGCTCGAGCGAGCTCACCTCGCGGCGGAGCTTCTGGCGCTCGGCATTGGAAAGGCCGTTGGGCTGACCGCTCGACTTGGGCTTTTCGGCCGCAGCCGCCGCGGCACCGGTGTCGAACGTGCCGGTCTTGGCGCTCGGCGCGCCCACGGGCTCGCCCTCGGCCGTGGCGTTGCACAGGCGCAGGTACTGGTCGACGCCGCCGGGCATATGCGTCAGATGGCCATCGAGCAGTGCCCACTGCTGGTCGGTCACGCGCTCCATGAGGAAACGGTCGTGCGTCACCAGAATCAGCGTGCCGGGCCAGCCGTCGAGCAGATCCTCGACAATCGCGAGCATGTCGGTATCCAGGTCGTTGCCGGGCTCGTCCAGGATGAGCACGTTGGGCTCGTCCAGGATCGTCAGCAGCAGCGACAGGCGACGGCGCTGACCGCCTGAAAGGTCGCCGATGCGGCTCCAGAGCTGCTGCGTCGTAAAGCCCAGACGCTCGCAGAGCTTCTCGGGCGAAGTCTCCTTGCCGTCGATGACGTAGTACTTCTTATAGTTGCTGAGCACCTCGCGGATCGTGTCGCCCATGTAGGGCTCGAGCTCTTCGAGCTGCTGCGACAGCACGCCAAAACGCACTGTCTGGCCAATCTTCACGCGACCGCGCAGGGGCGCGATCTTGCCCTGAATCACGCCGAGCAGTGTGGACTTGCCGGCGCCGTTCTCGCCCAAAAGACCATAGCGGTCGCCCGCGCCAATGAGCCAGGTCACATCGGAGAGCACCTGCTTGGGCGCGCCGTCGGTATCCGTGTAGCCGGCGTCCACGTCGACCACGTCGATGACCTGCTTGCCCAGGCGGCTCACGGCCAGGCGCTTGAGCTCCAGCTCGTCACGCACGGGCGGCACGTCGGCAATCAGCTCGCGAGCGGCATCCACACGAAACTTGGGCTTGGTGGAACGAGCCTGGGCACCGCGGCTCAGCCATGCGAGCTCCTTGCGCGCCATGTTGCGGCGACGCTCCTCGGTGACGGCGGCCATGCGGTCGCGCTCCACGCGCTGCAGGATGTAGGCCGAATAGCCGCCCTCGAAGGGATCGACCTGGCCGTCGTGGACCTCCCACATGCTGGTGCAGACCTCGTCCAAGAACCAGCGGTCGTGCGTGACCACGAGCATGGCACCCTGGCCGCGCTGCCAGCGGGCCTTTAAGTGACGCGCGAGCCAGTTGATGGTGCGCATGTCCAGGTGGTTGGTGGGCTCGTCGAGCATGAGCACGTCGTAGTCACCAATCAGCAGGCGCGCGAGGTCCACGCGACGGCGCTGGCCGCCCGAAAGCTCGCCAACCGTGCCCTCCCAGGGCACATCGCTAATAAGACCGGCGAGAATCTGGCGCGTGCGGGGGCTCGACGCCCACTCGTACTCAGGCGTGTCGCCCACAACGGCATGATGCACGGTATCGGTGTCGACAAGCTGGTCCTTTTGGCCGAGCAGACCAATCGTGGTGCCGCGACGGTGCGTCACGCGGCCGTCGTCGGGCTCCAGCGTGCCGGCGAGCACGCTCAGCAGCGTCGACTTGCCGTCGCCGTTTTTGCCGACAATACCAATGCGGTCGCCCTCGCCCACGCCGAGCGTCACGCTATCGAAAATATGCTTGGTGGGAAACTCTAGGCTGACGGAATCGCATCCCAAAAGAATCGCCATATGCCCTGCTCCTTCGTAGAAATTCAACGTTGTCCATGATAGCAGCGAAAAGACGGGGCGCGCACGACACAAAAAGGCGGGCCATCTCCCACAAGAGATGACCCGCCTCTCCAATCAGTCCCGCGGCAACCGTGGCCGCCGCGGGCCTCAAGCATGTCCCGGACTAGGAGAACATGCCGGTGAGGTAATCATTCAGCCGCTTGTCCTTGGGCCGTTGGAAAATCTCGTCAGTCTCGTCGTATTCGACCATATCGCCCATGTAGAAGAACGCCGTGCGGTTGGACACACGCGATGCCTGCTCCATGTTGTGCGTCACGATGACGATGGCGCGCTCGGCCACAATCGACGACATGAGGTCCTCGATCGCCAGCGTCGAGATGGGATCGAGCGCCGAGCAGGGCTCGTCGAACAGAATCACGTCGGGGTTGAGCGCCAGCGTGCGCGCGATGCACAGGCGCTGCTGCTGACCACCCGAAAGCGCATAGGCGCTCTTGTCGAGCTTGTCCTTGACCTCGTCCCACAGCGCCGCGCCGCGCAGACTCTCCTCGACCATGCGGTCGAGCTCGTCGCGGTCAGTGATACCGTGGCGCTTGGGCGCAAACGTGATGTTGTCGCGAATGGACTTGCGGAACGGGTTGGGCTGCTGAAACACCATGCTAATGGAGCGGCGCAGCTCGTAGGTGTTTTCGGTCTTGGTGTTCACGTTGCGCCCGCGGTAGTTGATCTCGCCTTCCACGCGGCAGCCGCGAATCTCGCGATTCATGAGGTTGAGGCTACGCAAGAAGGTCGACTTACCGCAGCCCGAAGGCCCGATGAGCGCCGTGATCTCGCCCTTGTGGAAGTCGAGCGACGTATTGTGCAGTGCATGGTGGTCGCCATAGTACACGTTGACGTCCTTGGTGGAGAGCACGACCTCGTCGCTCACGGCCTTGCCGCTCACGCGCACGCGCTTCTCGCTCTCCCCCACGCTCGACAGGAAGTCCTGGGTCTCGGACGTGGCCGCCTCGCTTGCGGGCGCTACATTCATCTCGCTCATTCGGCCGTCATCTTCCTTGCCAGCTGCTTGCCCACAATGCGGGCGATTACGTTAAACAGCAGCACGCAAATCATCAGCAGTGCCGCGGTGCCCCAGACGATCTGCTGAGCCTCGGGGCTGCCCTCGCCATAGATCTTGTAGATATGCACGGCGAGCGACTCGCCGGGACGGAACACATTCCAGGCGCAAGTGGGGCTCGACAGGTTAAAGCTCAAGAAGTTCAGACGCATCGGCGAGCTCATGCCCGAGGTAAAGAGCAGCGCCGCGGCCTCGCCAAACACGCGGCCGGCCGAAAGCACGATGCCGGTCACGATGGCAGGCATGGCCTCGGGGATCAGGATGTGCAGCGTGGCCTCCCAGCGGGTAAGGCCCATGGCCAGGCACGCATCGCGCTGGGCCTGCGGCACGTCCTCGAGCGCCTGCTGGATCACGCGCACCAGAATGGGAATGTTGAACATGGTGAGCGCGA
>CABRZY010000103.1 GCA_902475475.1 uncultured Collinsella sp. | reverse complement strand
GCCTGGGGTAGGATGCGGCGTGCATTTTTGGGAGTATTCAGCAGCCGAGGGTGCCTGCATACTGGATTTTGGGCGAGAGACAGGCGCCGCGGGCCGCATTCTGCAAAAAAATGAGCGGTCCTCGAGGCGCCGGAGCTCAAAGTCAGGCTTTCAATGCGCTTTTGTGCGCCCGCTCCCACACTCGCGGACTCCGGGATGCTGAATTCTCCGGAATTTGCACGCCGCCCCCTGGGGTACCCGCGGGCAAAAAGCAACCGCCCCGCCGAAATATGCAATCGGCGGGGCGGTTTATGCAAAAATGCGGTTGTGGTACATTACAGCTCGCTACAGCTTGAATCCCAGGCAGGCTACTCGGCGCTCTTGAGGGCGCCGACCATGTCGATCTTATTGAGAGTTCGGTTGGTGGCGAGGTTGACGATGATCGTAAAGCCGAAGGAAAGCACCACGGCAAGCACGTAGCTCAGCGGCTCGACTTCGACGTCAAAGTACAGCGACGGCATCTGCAGGATGTACGTAAAGCTCTCGGCAAGCAGGCCACCCAGCGGCACGCCCAGTGCGGTGCCAATTGCCGTGAGGATTAACGTCTCCTTGTTGACGTAGTGGTGCACCTCGCCACGGCGGAAGCCCAGCACCTTAATGGTCGCCAGCTCGCGCTCGCGCTCCGAAATATTCGTATTAGACAGCGTAAACACCACCACAAACGACAGGCACGCCGCCATAAAGGTCACGAGCACCACGACCGAATTGATAATCGTAAAGTTCGCCTCGTAGTTCTGCCAATGTTCGGCCGTGCTCGAGATGGTGAGCCAACCGTCGCTCTTAATCTTCTTGCTAAACGCAATCTGGTCAGAAGATGAGCCCTTAAGCAGCACAAAGACGCCGTTAAGACGTGCGCTTCGACCGAACGCGCGCTCATAGGTGCCCTGCGTCATGTAAAGCGTGTTGCCCAGATAGTTAAGCGAAATGTCGCTGACTTTGACCTTGGCAACATTGAGCGACGAATCCTGGACGTGAGCCGTATCGCCCAGCTGAATCCCCAGCACCAGCTGTGAACTCTTGCTCAGATACACGTCTCCGTCACGCAAAGACAGCGGCTCTTTGGACTCATCCTCAAGGCGAACGTAGTCGTCCAGATCGTTCGTGCGGTCATCGGGCACCACGATCAGCTGCACGGTCTCGCTCTTGCCGCCAAACGTAAAGGTAACGTTGTCAGTCATGATCGGCAGCGTCGAAGTTACGGTCACACCGGAATCCTTGACCGCGCTTCGCTCGTCGAGCGCCGCGCACGTCTGCGAAAAATCGTCGGGATTGGCGACCGCCAGCAGATCGTAGCGTGTGATGTGGCCGTACTGCTTGGGCGAAAGCGCGACCGACGTATCGCGAATACCCATACCGCAGATCACAAGCGCGGTGCAACCCGCGATGCCAAAGATGGTCATAAAGGCGCGCTTTTTATAGCGGAATAGGTTGCGTGCAGCGACCTTGTTCAAAAAGCCCATGCGGCGCCAGATAAAGCCGATGCGCTCGAGCAAGATGCGCGAGCCAGCGCGCGGGGCCTTGGGACGCATAAGCGAGGCCGGGGTCTCGGCCATCTCGTGGCGGCAGGCGATAATCGTGGCGCCCACCACGCCCACGGCAAACAGCGCCACCGAAACGATCGAGGACACGATGTCGTACGAAAGCAGCATCTGGGGCAGCGAGTACATGTCGTCGAACACCGTAAACAGGAACAGCGGCAGGCCCACAAATCCGATGATATTGCCGAGCACGCCGCCGATCAGACAAGCCCACAGCGCATAGTCCACGTATTTGGACAGAATGCGCTCGCGCGAGTAGCCGAGCGCCTTGTACAGGCCAATGAGTGTGCGCTCCTCCTCGACCATACGCGTGGCGGTGGTGAGGCTGATGAGCACGGCGACGATAAAGAAGATGAACGGGAACACCGTGGCGATGGCTTCAATTGACGAGCTATCGCTCTCCACGCTCGAGTAGCTTGCGATATTGCCGCGGTCCTGGATGTACCAGGTGCATTCGCCCAGGTCGGAAAGCTCGGCGCGGGCGTCGGCAAACTGTTGGTCGGCGGCGGCACGGCGCTGGTCCAGGTCGGCTTGCGCCTGCGCACGCTCGTCGCTGCCCTCGGCCATGCGATTGATGTTGTCCTGCTCGATCCCAAAGACCATATTCGCCTGACGCTCAGCCGCGTCCAAGCTCGCCGGCGTATCGGCCGTCAGCTCCTGGGCACGCGCCTTCTCACGCTCCTCGCGGATCTTCTCGATATTGCCCTTGACCTCATTGGTCTTTGCCGCGTAGGCATCCGAATAGGAGTTGAGGCTCTTGGCTCCCTCGACGATCACGTGGACCGCGGAGTAGGAAGAAGATGTCGCGGCGTCCTCGCTCACATAGAACTTATAGTCCGCCGCCGAAGCAGCGCGAAAGGCGTTGACTGTCGAGTCAGAACTTACATCAGTGGGGTCGAGGACCTCGGCCGTAATGGTATAATCGCCCGCGGCAAACTGATCCTTGGCGCTTTGGTTCGACGAGCTCGCGTCATTGGCGGCAAAACTCACCGTATCGCCGAGCTTTTTGCCCGAAGCCTTCAGGAACTTCGAAGTCACCGCGACCTCATCGGCGCTCTCGGGCAAATCGCCGTTCACGAGCACCGGCTGATCGATGTTCTCCTTGGAGAGACTCTGCACGACCACGCGCTCGCGCGTTGTACCCACAGCGGTGTAGGCGGTCTCGGTGTAGATGCCCTCGGCCGTTTCGACGCCATCGACCTCTTGTATGGCGTCGAGATCATCGTCAGTCAGGCCATAGGTCGACTGCACGTTAATGTCATAGACATTTTGCTGGTCGAAGTAGGCATCAACCGAATCACACAGGTCCTCGCAACCCGCCTTAAGGCCGCACATCACGCTCACGCCAAGCGCGGTGATGACCACGATTGACAAGAAGCGCTTAAGACTGCCTCGGATTGTGCGGTAGATGCCACGGCGAAAAACCGTCGGCACCATATCGTTTGAGCTTTGGGCAGTGCGGTAGGTCGTAAAATCCTGCTCGCGCTCCGTGTTCTGCGCGTCGCGGCGTAGGCTGTTTTGGCGGTCTTGGTCCATGGGCGCTACCACTCGATCGTCTCGATAGGCACGGGATTTTGCTGGACCGTCTCGCTCTCCACGCGACCGTTCTTAAAGCGGATCAGGCGATCGGCCATGGGCGCCAGCGCGGAGTTGTGGGTGATGATGATGACCGTAATGCCCTGCTTGCGGCAAGTGTCCTGCAGCAGCTGCAAGATCTGCTTGCCGGTTTTATAGTCAAGTGCGCCCGTGGGCTCGTCGCACAAAAGCAGCTTGGGGTTCTTTGCCAGTGCGCGGGCAATGGACACGCGCTGCTGCTCGCCGCCCGAAAGCTGCGCGGGGAAGTTGGCGAGGCGCTCACCCAAGCCAACCTGGCAAAGCGTTTGCTCGGCATCGAGCGAATCAGGGCAGATTTGCGCCGCAAGCTCAACATTTTCGAGCGCCGTCAGGTTGGGGACCAGATTGTAGAACTGGAAGACAAAGCCGACGTCGGCGCGGCGGTATTCCACGAGCTGCGCCTCGTTAGCGGAGCTCACATCGCGCCCGTCCACCGTCACGGTGCCGGAAGTCGCCGTATCCATGCCGCCCAGAATGTTGAGCGCCGTGGTCTTGCCGGCACCCGAAGCACCCAAAATGATGGCGAGCTCGCCGCGCTCGACCGTAAAGCTCGCGCCGTCGAGTGCGTGAATGCGGGCGTCGCCCTCGCCGTATGCCTTGATGACGTCTTTGAATTCGATATAAGCCATCGATCGGTTCCCATCTGGTCGGATAACTCTTTAGTATTACCCATTTCGCACCGACTAAAAAGGGACGGGTTTATTTTGGCAGGTTCTATATGGGGAAACGGCAGCTATAGATGAGGCGCCGGGGAGGCAGAGAAATCATCGATGGGGTCAGGCCGACCGCCAAACACAACGCACGCATCTCAATCTGTCAGCCAAATCATTCGAACAGCTGTTCGTTTCTATGATATGATTCCGCTTTCTAAGCAGGCCAATACGCAGAAAGGCGGCCAACATGGCGTTCGACTTTAAGAAGGAATGCAAGGAGCTCTACAGACCTGCAAGCAAACCGAGTATCATAACTGTCCCGCCTATGAGCTACGTTGCCGTTCGCGGAAAGGGCGACCCAAATACCGAAGGTGGCGAGTATCAAAATGCCCTGCCGCTGCTTTACGGCATCGCCTATACCGTCAAGATGTCAAAGAAAGGCTCAAGGAGTATCGAGGGCTATTTCGACTTTGTGGTACCGCCGCTCGAGGGCTTCTGGTGGCAAGACTCCCCGAGCGGCGACATCGATTATGTACGCAAGGACGATTTCAACTTTATCTCGTGCATCCGCCTGCCCGATTTCGTCAGCCGAGATGATTTTGACTGGGCAGTCGCGGAAGCCACGACCAAAAAGAAACTGGACTTTTCCGCCGTCGAGCTGCTTAAAGTTGACGAGGGTCTCTGCGTTCAATGCATGCATACCGGACCCTACGACAGCGAGCCGGCGACCGTAAACGCTATGCATGAATACACGACCGAGCAGGGCTATGTCCCCGACTTCTCAGACACCCGTTTTCATCACGAAATCTATCTCTCCGATCCACGCAAATGTGCACCGGAGAAACTTAAGACTGTGGTTCGTCATCCCATCAAGCGCGCTGAATAGCGTGGAGCGCCGCCCCGTGCATCAGGTTTTAGGCCAGTCAACCAGCCGCCTCCTAGGCCGTCCGGTAATTATCTTGACGCGGCCCGTCGCATCTTATGAGTTTGTCTTGCTAAAGCTGGAAAGCCTCTCAACGATGCGCAACTCCAGCTCTTTTTCTATCAAGAGGCTTAAATGAAATACCAGAAGTCGCGGATATCCATCAACAAACAAATAGCACTATTGACAGAAAACAAGGGTCTTAAGTGCTCTGATCAAAGCGAACTCGAGCGAGTTTTGGTCGAAGCCAACCACTACAGACTGTCGGCCTACTGGTTTCCCTACAAAACCAAATGCAAGTCCGGGATTACCATCTTTCGCGAAGGCACAACATTCGAAACCATCATCTACACGCATGAATTTGACCGAGCCCTCCGGCAGTTAATGTTTGATGCGGTCGGCAGTGCGGTCGGCAGAATTGAGATCTACCTCAGAAGCAGAATTGCCTATCTTGCCTCTGAGGAACGCGGGCCTTTCTGTTACCAAGATGTCGCCATAACGAGGCTCAACTCGGCATGCCCGTCGAGCTCTGCGCCGCACTGGGCTACGCAGCCGTCTTTGGCAGCGCCACCAACACGCTGCTCGCGACCATCCTTATCGGTTGCGAGGTCTTCGGTTTCGGTAATCTGCCGGCGTTCTTCATCGTCTGCGTTGTGGCTTACCTGTTCAACATGGATAAGTCCATCTACGCCCTGCAGGAGCGGGCGTAGATCGATGTCCAGGCAGGTGGTCTCAGCCGGAAACGGCGTCCCACTCTGAGGCTGTATTCCGGGACACGGTTTCCGCTTGGAACGCCATTCGGAAAGCGCATCCCGCTTTAAAACGGAATTCCGGGACGTAGTTTCCGTCTGAGCCTCCATTCGGAAAGCATGTCCCGTTCTTTCACGGCATCTTGGCTATGCAAAGCGCTCGAGTGTTACTCCTCGTACGCGCCCTCAAGCCGAAGCAGCCACTCCTTACGGTCGAGGCCGCCGGCATATCCGTTGAGCGAACCATCGGCGGCAACCACGCGATGGCACGGCACAATAATCGAAATGGGATTACGCGCGACCGCGGCCCCCACGGCACGGGGAGACACAACGGGCGCCTCGTTTCCCGGTACACGATGTCGAGCCGCAACACGCTGGGCGATCTCGCCATACGTGGCAAC
Organism: uncultured Collinsella sp.; assembly: GCA_902475475.1. Classification (GTDB taxonomy): domain Bacteria; phylum Actinomycetota; class Coriobacteriia; order Coriobacteriales; family Coriobacteriaceae; genus Collinsella. Next base: position 445 of record CABRZY010000103.1, on the reverse strand, counting down.
CTCGCCGCGCGGAATGGAAAGCAGCTCGTACCAAACTTCACGCTGAAACGCCGTACCGATCATATGCAACGGAGGCGTAAACCGAGGTTCCTGCCCCGCAAAATAAGCATTCAGCCAAGCCCAAGAACGCTCAAGTACCGACGAGGCAGCACCGTTTGTCGGATTCACCGAAGACATGCCGCCAGCACCAGAAACCGCATCGGCGCCTTCAACATGTTCGGAGTCTTCCCGGAGAAGCGTGGAGCCAAAATGCTCCTGTCCCTCAAACCAAAGCCCCGTCAGACCGCGGCCATCAGCGGCAAGCAAGATTTCGCCCAAAGGCGAAGCAAACGTCGTCGTGACCACCAGCGGCTCCTTTCAAAACTCCGCACCATAATACCGCGAATTGTGCAGACAACCCCAATCGACCCCAAAGTCACCTCGGGCAGCAGGCGCGAAGCGCCGC
>CABRZY010000102.1 GCA_902475475.1 uncultured Collinsella sp. | reverse complement strand
CGCGCAGCAGCAGGGCGGGCCCTGCGGTAACCCGGCAGGGGGAGTGCGATTCCTCGATCGCTCACTTAATCTGATGAGAAATTGAGTGAGGCCGGAGCTTTGGCTCCGGCCTCTCCATATAAGGGCTCGGCAAAGCCGAGCCACTAAATTTGAATCAGCCCCAGAACATGTTTGAGAACGGCGCATGGAGTACGTGGATGCAGGCCCCGAATCGGTGTTGCCTCCCGGCGCATTCCGCAGGGGGAGCGATATTTTGCAGCACGAAGTGCGCAACAAAATATCGCTCATGCCCGAGGACGCGCCGGGAGGCAACACCGATTCGGGGCCGAACATATAGATCTACCAGCGCATTTACAAATTTGTAAACTTTTTTGAAAAAAGTGCTTGCACAGTTCTCGAATCATAGGTTATTATCTTCCTCGTTGAACGCGCGGGTCCAACAAAACGAACCGTGAATCAACAACATAGCATGTCGGAGTGGCGGAATTGGCAGACGCGCTAGCTTGAGGTGCTAGTGACCGCTTTTTGGTCATGCGGGTTCAAGTCCCGCCTCCGACACCATCGCATTTGAGAAGCCTCTTCGGAGGCTTTTTTGTTACCGATAGACGGTGGGGTCCACGATGGAAACGCTTGAGCGCAACGAGTGGGCAGACGTTGCCCAACTGGTCGAGATCACGAGCGATGCTGTCATCATCTGTGAGCTCGACGGAACCATTCTGCATGTGAATAATCGTTTGCTCGACCTGATGTGCGAGGAACGCGCTGACGTCATCGGCGGTGATGTCAAAGACGTTCTGTACTCGTCGGCTTTTGAACGCGCGACAGAGCATCGGCTTCCTTTTGAGACCAATGGAACAAAGAGCGAGTTGATGCTCAAGTTAAGTGACGGATCGTTTATTCCCGTCCTGGTTTGTGCCGGCTCGGTTACGCCGCCTCGAATCTTTGGCCGCCGTGCGCCGCGCGTTCTGGTGGCACTCCATAGCATCGAAGAACAGTATTCGCACGACCGTCAGCTCAAGCGTGCGCTTTCGGAGCTTAGAGTGGCGAATAAGCGCCTTTCGGGCACTTTGTCGGTCATTATGAGCACGGTGGGCTCCGATGAGCTGCCCAGTTTGTTAGATACCGTTTTGAACCAGCTTGTAGGAACGCTCGATGCTTCGGGTGCCGCTATCTATTTTTCTGAGAGCGGCGGCTTTAAGCTCCGCGGTGTTTCCAAGGAGCTGCACGACAGCTACCTGCCCGAGTTTTTGCCATATGGCGCTGGCATTCCGACATATGTTCTTCGCGAGTCGCGCGCCTGTCGCTTGTCGATTCAACAGGACCTTGAGGGTGATAGGGCCGCCTCCGGTATGTTCATGGACCTGGACAATCGTTCTAAGCACCTGCTGCGCGTGCAGGATATGCCTCCGTACCGCAGCGAAATCTGTCTTCCCGTGTTTTACGGTACGCAGATCCTTGGCGTGCTGGAAGTTGGCTGGAAGCGTCCTCAGGCACCGCTCGCCTATGACGTTAACGTGCTCGAGGTCATTTGCGATTACCTGTCTATCCAGCTGGTCGGCATGGCATCGAGCCTTCGCTCTCGTCGCACGGCCGAGCTTGGCCGCTCGCTCAATGTCTTACGTGATGAGTTGTTTACCTTTCTAGACGATTCCGCCGCGGCTACCCAGGCGGTATCGTCCGAGATCTGCAATATGCTCAACTGCCATTTTTGCCCTGTTGAGTATGACGCCAGTCTGGACTCCTATGTCATAGATTTTGAAGGCGGCAGTCGCGTTGCTTTGCCGGACGATCCCGAGAAGCTTTTCTTTTCCACGACGGCGCCAGCGGCACGTCTGGGGGCTGGCCCTGATGGCTTTGAGGCATCTGTTTTGGGCGGCACGAGTGCCGAGGACCTTAAACACGTCCGTATAACTCGCGTTGACGAATCGATGCCTATGGGAGGCTGGCTTAGGGCGCATGGTCTGCCTTGTCAAGGTCTCTACGTCGACTCCGGCATCGAGGCGGGGCGCCCGCGCTCTGAGGGTGATGGCAAGCACAGTAACGACGCGATTGTTCCTGCTTCTGTTGCGAAGAGCCCGACGACGCGCGCGCTGCTGCTTCGTGATGGTAGCCAAGAGCCGATTGATGACCTTGAATATGACTACTTGGTGCACTTAGCGCATGACTTTGAACTGATCTACGAGGGCGAATCTCAAAAGCGCGAGGAGCGCCATATTGCTCAGACTCTTCAGATCGGCATGAGAAATTCCCTGGGGGATGTTCCGGGTATCGCAACCGATTCGGTGTACCTGTCGGCCACGAACTCGGCGTTGGTCGGCGGCGATTTCTATACGCTCATCCGTCTTCCCGACGACTGCGCCGTCATGATTCTGGGTGATGTGTCTGGCAAAGGCATTGAGGCCGCATCGATGTCTGCGCTCGTCAAGACGGCCCTGACGGCATATGCCTGGGAGGGCGCTGGACCGGCCCGCATGGCACGCTCCCTTAACAGCATGCTCATGGGCTTCTCGAGGGTCGAGACGTTCGTGACGGCCTTTATCGCCAAGATTGACCTTAAAGCCGGATGCGCAACGTATTGTTCGGCGGGCCATCCTCCGACCATGGTCATCAGGCCAGAGTCGATGCCGCTGGGTGGTGGCGAGGCCCGTGGGGGAGAGGTCGAGCTGCTTGGATGCCAATCGGGCGTAATCGGTGCCTTTGAGAGCATGGTGTACGAGACAGGCGTGTTTACGTTCGCTCCTGGCGACATGCTCTTCATGTATACGGACGGAACGATTGAGGCCCGCGACCGCACCGGAGCGTTCTTTGGCGAGCAGCGCCTTCGTGACCTTCTGCTCTCTGTCTCGGGTGAGGGCGTATCGGGAATCTGCGGCAAGGTCTTGGGCGAGCTTGACCGATTTACCGAATCGGCGCTGGACGATGACATTGCATTGGTGTCCCTTGAGTTTTTACGGGGTCGTTCATAGACGACGCTGGGCGGGCTGAATCCGCACGGTTGGGGAAACGAATGCATCGAGTGGGCTTTTTTGGGGAACCATGGTCGTATGAATGAGTGGAATGACATAGCGGTTTTGACGCCACCAGGCGATATCGACATCGCCACGGTGCCTGCGCTGCGTCGGCGGTTGGATGCTTTGATTGGCCGCGGCGTGCGTCGTGTTGTCATCAACTGTCAGGCTGTTAGCTTTATCGATTCGACGGGCTTGGCATTCCTGCTTACGCGCGCTCGTGAGCTCATGAGGCGAGAAGGCCTGCTTTCGCTCGTCAATGCATCAGGTGAAGTTGTTCGCTTTTTGGAGATTGCTCGTCTTGTCGATATCCTTCATGTCGCGGGGCCGGCACGGGAGTCTATTCCCGCCATTCCGGTGGGGGAGCTGCCTCGCTGGAGTAAGAGCGTCGAGGTCCGTCAGGGTATCGAGAATCTTCCATACTACCGACATCGCATCGCCGAACTCCTTGAATCGCTTCCGTTGCGCCGTGACGAGCGCTATGATGTCGCATTGGCGTCGGGGGAGGCGCTGGGTAATGCCTATGACCATGCGGGCGGTATCGGGTGCATCCTGACGGTTCAGGCCTATGGCGATCGCGTTGTGGTTGAGGTGCTTGATCGAGGTGCCGGCTATTCTATCGATGAAACGAGCGAACCGGTCGCATCTGAGGAGCGCGGCCGTGGCATCAAGCTTATGCGTATGCTCGTCGATAACGTGGAGGTTGCTCGTCGTACGGACGGCGCCGGCACGCGCGTGCAGATGGTGAAGCTGTTTAGCGGAGCGCTGGAATCGTGTGCCTAGCCAATCGCTTTAGCGCGTTTAGCTACTAAGAACATGCGGCAGACAAGTTTTTTGAAAAAAGTACTTGCGTCTTTTGGACAACTCGCGTAAATTAATAACCCGCAAGCGGACATGGCTCAGTTGGTAGAGCACAACCTTGCCAAGGTTGGGGTCGCGGGTTCGAGCCCCGTTGTCCGCTCCATTGCATTTCCGGACCGTTTAGGCGGTCCTTTTTCGGCGAAGTGGCCAAGTGGTAAGGCAGAGGCCTGCAAAGCCTTTACCCCCGGTTCGAATCCGGGCTTCGCCTCCAGGCAACATCCGGGCGCTCCGGCGCCCGTTTTGTTTTACATATGCGGACATGGCTCAGTTGGTAGAGCACAACCTTGCCAAGGTTGGGGTCGCGGGTTCGAGCCCCGTTGTCCGCTCCAAACGCAACAGCCCGGCTACTACGGTAGCCGGGCTTTTTTGTATCCATCGCATGGGCTCGAACCCGAGAGGGGGCGAGCGTTTTGGGTCGTGGCTGTGGCGTTGTTTGCCGCGAATGTCCGCTTTGGGCGTATCATCGTGGGCATCTCGCATAACCTCGTTGCAAGGGAGATACGCCCCATGGCTACAGAAAAGTCTTCTTCGCGCTCATGGATGTCCGATGCCGCGATCTATCAGATCTACCCGCGTTCGTTTAAGGATTCGACCGGTTCGGGTCTGGGCGATATCGCGGGCATTACCCAGCAGATGGACTATCTTGAGCGGCTGGGCATCGAGGCCATCTGGCTGAGCCCGTTTTACCCTTCGCCTCTTGTCGATGGCGGCTATGATGTGGCGGACTACTGCGATGTCGACCCGCGTCTCGGCTCGCTTGACGACTTCGATGACATGATCGCTGCGGCTCACGCGCGCGGCATCAAGGTCATCGTCGACATCGTGCCCAACCATTCATCCAACCAGCACCCCTGGTTCAAAGCCGCTCTTGCCGCCGGCCCCGGATCGCCCGAGCGCGCCCGTTATATCTTCCGCGATGGTCGCGGCGAGCATGGCGAGCTGCCTCCCACCAATTGGAATGCCAACTTTGGCGGCCCCGCCTGGACGCGTGTTGCGGACGGTCAATGGTATCTGCACATGTTTACGCCCGAGCAGCCGGACTTTGACTGGTCATGCCCCGAGGTTCACGCGTTCTTTTGCGACGTCCTGGCGTTTTGGAGCGATCGAGGCGTCGATGGCTTTCGCATCGATGTGGCGCACGGTCTCGCCAAGGATCTCGACCGCGATGACCTCGACCGGTGGCATCTCGCCGAGGGCGATGACATGGTTGACGACGGCGCCCATCCGCTGTGGGACCGCAACGAGGTCCACGAGATCTATCGCGAGTGGCGCCGCGTGTTCGACCGCTATAATCCGCCGCGCAGTGCCGTTGCCGAGGCGTGGGTGCTGCCCGAGCGCCAGTATCTCTACGCGCGTCCCAGCGAGCTTGGCCAGACATTCAACTTTGAGTTTGCCAAGGCCACTTGGACCTATGATGACATGCACGCTGCAATCGAGGAGGGCTTGAAGGCAGCTATCGAATCCGATTCCGCCTCGACCTGGGTACTCTCCAACCACGACGTGCCGCGCGTGGCGACGCGCTATGCCCTGCCGCAAATCAAGGCGACGCGCTACCACCAGATTGCGCTCGACTGGCTCTTACGCGACGGGTCGTCTTATGACGAGGACCGTGAACTCGGCGAGCGCCGCGCGCGGGCGGCTCTTTTGCTTGAACTGGCGCTTCCGGGCTCGGCATACGTGTATCAGGGTGAGGAGCTCGGTCTTTTTGAGGTGGCTGATATCCCGTGGACTGCACTCGAAGATCCCAGTGCAACCAATACGCGCGGACCGAAGCGCGAGAAGGGGCGCGACGGCTGTCGTGTGCCCCTGCCGTGGGTAGCGGCGGACGATCCCGCGCAGGGCGGATCGTTTGGGTTTTCGCCGGCGGACGCTGATGCGGCGCCCCATCTGCCGCAGCCTGCATGGTTTTCCGATTATGCTGCCGATAGGGAAGAAACGGACCCGACATCGATGCTTGCGCTCTATCGTGACGCCCTCTGGCTGCGGCGCAAGCTGCGCGGGTGCGCCAACGATCTTGCGTGGCTCGATCTTGACGGGCGCACCGGTCTTGCGGATGGTGCCGAGGGCGCTGAGGGCGGCGTCATCGCCTATCGCCGCGATAACGGCTGGGCGTGCGTGACGAACTTCGGTGCAGCACCCGTGGAGCTGCCGGCGGGCAGGGTCCTGCTCACCTCATCAGCGCTTGCAGACGGCAGACTCGCGCAGGACAGCTCTGCCTGGATCATGCTCGGTGAGATGTAAGGGCCTCTTGCGGCGAGTTTGCGTTTGCCTGCGCCTTCCGTGGTGGCTGATGTCTTCGCGAGGTTCGCGAGGGCGTCGCAAAACTTTTCAAAAAAAGTTCTTGCATAGGATGCGGGCATCACGTAAGATTAATCCTCGTAAGCGGACATGGCTCAGTTGGTAGAGCACAACCTTGCCAAGGTTGGGGTCGCGGGTTCGAGCCCCGTTGTCCGCTCCATTTGGGCGTTTAGCTCAGGGGGAGAGCGCTTCCCTGACACGGAAGAGGTCAGAAGTTC
>CABRZY010000101.1 GCA_902475475.1 uncultured Collinsella sp. | reverse complement strand
CGACGGTCTCGAGCGTTTCGCTCACGCGCTGCACCCCGCCAGCTCCACATTGGTCTTCGAGACGCTGCGTGAGGCAAACCGCGTACTTGGAATCACCATCGTCGTCGTTGAGCAAAAGGTCGCTCTGCTCTCGGAGTACTGCAACCGCGTGCTCGTGCTCAACCATGGCGAAATTGCGCTGCAGGGCGAGCCACACGAGGTCTTCGCGCATGCCGACGAGCTCCGTGCCATCGGCGTCGACTGCCCTCGCGTCACGCGTATCTTCAATAGCCTCGAGGCCGATGGCATGGTAAGCGGTACCCCCTGCTTGGATGTCGATGAGGCTGAGCGCCTGATTTCGGGCATCGTCGACCCCGCACACGCGGCCATCGAAGCCCAGGCGCCCACCGGTTCCCCGCATGCACCGTCGTTGCGTCCTCATGCCAAGGACGCCGAACCCGTACTCACCTTCGACCATGTTGAGTTTGCCTATCCCAATGGCGGCGCCGCCGTACACGACCTTAGCCTGACGCTCTATCCTGGCGAGCTCGTGGGCATCGTCGGCCAGAACGGTGCCGGCAAGACCACGCTCACCAAGCTGCTCACGGGCCTGCTTAAGCCCGCCTCGGGCAGCGTGCGCGTTACGGGCCTGGATACTGCCGCGGTCCCCACGAGCCGTATCGCCCGCGAGGTCGCAACGCTCTTCCAAAACCCCGACCGCCAGATCTGCAAGGATACCGTGCTCGACGAGGTCGCCTTTGGCTTGGAGCTGGGCGGCATGGACCGTGCCGAGGCTCTGCGTCGCGCCCAGCTGGTCATCGACCGCTTTGGTCTGCCCGCCGACGAGGCACCGTTCTCGCTTTCGCGTGGCCAGCGACAAATGGTGGCACTTGCCTCCGTCGTAGTGGTTGAGCCCAAGATCGTCGTGCTCGACGAGCCCACGAGCGGCTTGGACTACCGCGAGTGCATGACCGTGATGGAAACGGTACGCACCATGGCCGAGCGCGGTTGCGCCGTCATCATGGTCTGCCACGATATGGAAGTCGTCTCGGATTTTGCCGAGCGCATTGTGGTAATGGCCGACGGTCGCATCCTCGACCGCGGCCGCACGCACGAGCTGTTCTCGAACATCGAACTCATGCAGCATGCCTACGTTGAGCCGCCCCAGGTCATCGAACTCTCGCGCCGTCTGGCATCTTCCGTCTCGCCCGCCTTTGCGCAGGTGAGCGAGGTCACCGATGTCGTTCGAATTACCAAGGAGATGGTCCACCGTGGTTAACGTCATCGACTACATGCCGGGCGATACGCTGCTGCATCGCCTGAACCCCGTCGTCAAACTGGGCCTCGCCGCCGCCATCATCATCGGCATCTTTTTGTCCGACACCTACGTGGCGCTGCTGGGCTTTTTGGCACTCACCCTTGCACTGGGCGCCTATGCCGGCGTCGTCGACCGTCTGCTCTCGCTGCTCAAGTTGCTGATTCCGCTCGCGCTTATCATGCTGGTGCTCCAGCTGGCCTTTATGCGCGATGGCAACGTGGTGTGGGGTTTCATCACCGACACGGGCCTCATCACAGGATCGAAGGCCTGCCTGCGCCTGCTGGGTGTGGCGTTACCACTCATCCTCATGCTCATGGTGACCAAGCTCAACGACCTTGCCAACGCCTGCGTCGAGGTGCTGCACGTACCGTATCGCTATGCCTTCACCTTTACCACGGCGCTGCGCTTTGTGCCGGTGTTTGGTCAGGAGATGAACGCCATCATGGAGGCGCAGACCGCACGCGGCGTCGAGTACGACACCAAGAACCCCATCAAGAAGCTTAAGCTCATGTTGCCACTGTGCGTGCCGCTGCTCATCTCGAGCGTGGGCAAGACCGATGCCACAGCCTTGGCGGCAGAACAGCGCGGCTTCTATCTGCGTACGCGCGCCAGCTCGTACAAGCGCTACCCCATCAAGGGCCTAGACATCGCCGTGCTCATCGTCAGCATCGCCCTCATCGCCATCGGCTTCCTGTTCTAGTTCACCACTGACAGCAACCGCCCAACGCAAAAGGCCTCGGCTCGCACCAAACGAGCCGAGGCCTTACTGTTTCACCAGATAAAACCTACCAAAATTAACCTGTCCCTTTTTGACAGGTCGGAAGCTAGAGGCGGTAGGGAGCGCCGCTACGGATGATGGATTCGCGCACCAGGACATCCATGGCGTCGAGGGTAATCTCGGGCATCTCTCGGTACTTCTGCAGCACCGAGAGCTCGGTGCAGGCCAGAATGACGCGGTCGCAGCCGCTACGGGCGAACTCCCACATCACGCGGTCGAACTTATCCATATCGGGCTCACGTCCGGCCTTCACATCATCGTAGATAAGCGACATCACATCGTTCTGACGTTTCTCGCTGGGATAGACAACCTCAACACCCGCAGCCTTACATTCGCGGCCGTAGACGCCCGCGCCCACGGTTCCGTCGGTGCCCATGATGCCAATCTTGTGCACCGGCTCGGCCGGCATACTCAGGTTGGGGTCGAACTCGCACTCCCCCATCACCGCACCGGCCAGAGCATAGCGCACCGACTCACGCGGCATGTGGATAATCGGCACCTTCGTAAACGACTGGATCTGGTCGTAGAAGTAGTGCGACGTGTTGCAGGGAATGGCAATGTGCGCACAGCCCAGCGACTCGAGTGCCTGGGCACACTCTTTCATGGTCGCCAGCAGCTTGACATGCTCGCCGGTCTTAATGGCCAACGTGCGGTCGGGCATGGTCGACTTGGAGAGCACCACCATGTCGATATGTTCCTGATCGCAGGCAGCAGCCGTATGACGCACCACCTGGTCGTAGTAATACGACGTGGCCTCGGCGCCCATGCCGCCGATAACTCCCAGCTTTTCCATCGCCGCCTCCTTGGTGACGCTTGCGCAATTGCGCGTATCATACCCGCGCCCGCCCGATGCAAACCGGACGGGCGCCGCGCTCATCTACTTGTAATACGTCTTGAACAGCTTAAAGTGGCGCAGCTTGGTGTGCCACATGCGCAGCCAGCGGTTAAAGACAAAGTCGCCCTTCATAAACGAAGGGTCGGCGCCCTTGCCTTCCTTGTCCAGGCGATGCACCTTAGCACGCAGCTCGGGATCCTTGACGTACTTGTCGACGACGCCCATGGGGACGACCATCCACAGGGCCTCGTCCTGCGCCGTCACAAACTCCGGCTCAAACGGGCGGTTGAACACATACTCGTCCACCACATACTTGGCAACGTTAAAGCCGCTGTTGGTAACGTAGTAGTTGCTGCGACCCTGGCGCGTGTTGAAATCGAAGAACTTAAACGAGCCATCGCGCTCGTCGTACTTAACGTCAAAGTTGGAATAGCCCACAAAGTGAAGGTCCTCGAGCAACTTGCGCACGCCGCCCATGAGCTCGTCGTTGGGCTCGGTAATGATACAGGCATGGTTGCCGACACCGTGGGGCTGATGCTCCTCGAGCAGCACATGGCCCAGGCACATCATGCGGACCTTACCGTTGCGGTCGGAATAGCTGGTGAGCACGCGCATGTACTCATCGTTGCCGGGCACGCGATCCTGCAAGATCAGATCGTCGGTGTAGCCGCTGGCATACGAATCGCGAATGACCTGTTCCAGCTCGGCGCGGTCGGCAATCTCATAGGCCTTCTTCTGGCCCTCGAACTCATGCTGCCACCACATGATGCCGTCAGAAGGCTTCAGAATCATCGGGTAAGGAAAATCGATCTGGTCGAGCACTTCGGCAGGCGCCTCACCCTGGGCATTGAGCATCGCCTTGGTAAAGGTAAACGTGTGCGGATAGGGCACGCCATGCTTCTCGCACAGCTCGTAGAAGATCTCCTTCTTCTGGCACTGCTCGAGCATGCTGTAGGGCGCGTAGGGAGCGACGATGTTATCCGCCAGCTCATGAGCATCCTTGGCTTGAGCCACGAGAGCGACATAGTTGTCGCCACAGCCCACAAGGACAATCGTCTTGTCGGCATGCGCTTGGGCAATGCCGTTGACGGTTTTGAGCATCACGGGCATGGTGTCGATATCCACGTTGGGCGTGTAGTCGATAATCTGGCTGCGGTACGCGGGACCCGTCTGATACTTGCCAAAGACCAGACTCTTGACTTGGTACTCCTCGTAGAAGGCACGCGCCACCGAATAGGCGTTGATGTCGCCACCGAGCAGCACGGGAATGAACTCGCGCTCTGTAAATTGCAATGCCATGGAAACTTCCTATCATGAACTGCCCACACAACGGGCGGTCTTTGCGCAACTGATTTATTCTAGCGTGCCAAGTCGCCGGCGCCCAAAGCTCCACCGTATCTATGGCAATCGACGTAATCGTCCAGCACGAAGGCCAGCACGAAGACGGCGCTCACCGTTGTATGACAACGGACAATGAACCTACCATTGTTGTAGGATTCAGCGTATTGACATCCTCGAGCGAAAGGCGCGCACGTGCCCCAAGACCATCCGACCGATAATCCCATCTTCAATGCTGCGAAGCGCGAGCTGGCGGAACGTGCGAAAGCGACCGCTCCCCTTTGCACGGCAAACGACGCCTACAACGGACCCGCCCGCATCGTCTCGATCAACACGTCGGCACACAAGGGCACGCGCAAGTCGCCCGTCGCCGATGGACGCGACACCGTTATAGAGCAATTTGGTCTCGCCACCGATGCGCACGCCGGACATTGGCACCGCCAGGTCTCTTTTTTAGCCGCGGAGTCCATCCAGACGGCGCAGGCACGCGGGCTCGACGTTCACGAGGGTGACTTTGGAGAAAACTTCACAACCCGGGGCATCAACCTGCTCTCGCTCCCCTTGGGCACACAGCTCAAGCTTGGAAGCGACGTGCTCGTCGAAATCAGCCAAATCGGCAAGGTCTGCCACACCCGTTGCGCCATCTACTATCTCGCTGGCGACTGTATCTTTCCCCACGAGGGCGTTTTTGGCGTGGTACTAAAGGGCGGAGAGGTCCATACCGGCGACGATATCCGGGTAGTCAAACTCGGCGACGGCACCTGTTCGTTCACCCCCGCCGAAGCCCTCGAAGAGATTGAGCAGGCTCGCCAGAAGGGCACGCTGTAGTTATAAAACCCCACGTTGAGATAGCTTTTACAGCCCAAAACTCCTCTCAAACAGGGCTCTGTAACGTTAAAGTTGAACTCTATGGTTTCTCAACAATTCATCATAACTGCAGGTCAAAGCCAAAGCCTCAAGTTCAACTTGACCCTTTGGGACCTTTAAGGTTCAAGTTGAGGTCGAAAGCAGTAGTAGAATACCGTTCGAACCATAACCTACGATTGATTGCAGAGGGACTGGATGCAGCATTCGAATCATCGCACCGCAGCGCTCATTGCGTCGAAGCCGGCTCGTATCATCACGAGCGCCGTGCTCGCCGTTGCGCTGACGGCCACGCCGATGCTCTCCCCCGTTGCGGCGTATGCCGCCTCGCAGGCAACGCAGGACCAGCTTTCCGCAGCCCAGCAGAAGATCGAAGCCGCCACGAGCGCCTACAACGACGCCCGCACCAAACTCGATGACCTGCAAAAGCAGATTGACTCCAATGAGGCAAGCATCGAGGAAATCGAGGCTAAGCTTCCCGAGCAGCAGGCCAAGGCAAGCTCCGCCATGCGCGATCTGTATAAGTATCAGAAGGGCACCAACCCCATCGTGAGCTTCCTGGTCAACTCGCAGAGCCTGGGTGAGTTCATCACGACCTGCAAATACACCAACCAGATCACGAGCTCGAGCGTCGACGAGATCGAACAGCTCAATAACATGCAAACCGAACTCGAACAGAACAAGGCTGAGCTCCAGCAGGCCAAGTCTCAGCTTGAGGCAGAGCAGAAAAACGCCGAGGATGCGCTGGCGCAGGCCCAGCAGCTCCGCAGCGAGGCACAGGCAAAAGCCGAGCAAGAAAATGCCGCCGAGCTTGCCAAGCTTGAGGCCGATAAGGCCGCTGCCGCCGAGAAGCTCTCGGGCGAGGGCGTAAGCGGCAGCAATTCCAGCAGCCAGGCCACCAACACCAACACCACCATCGACACCACGGTGAACAACGCCAATACCGGTAGCTCCGATTACGATTCGTTCATTAATGAGTGGACGAGCCGCATCGACAATTATCTCGCCGGCTCCCCCATGGCAGGCCAGGGCTATAACTTTGCCGTCGCCGCTTGGAATACCGGTGTCGACCCCCGTTGGTCCCCCGCCATCGCCTGCATCGAGAGCACCAAGGGTGCTTATTGCGCCAATTCTTACAACGCCTGGGGCTGGAGTGCCCGCGGCGGCGGTTGGCGCAGCTTTGGCAGCTGGAGCGAGGGCATCTCCGCTCACGTTGCCTATCTGGGCGCCAACTACGGCTCCACCCTTACCCCGGCTGCGGCCAAAAAGAAACTTGAGATCGGAAGAGCGT